>NZ_JBNNJZ010000508.1:0-5959 GCF_050270335.1 Streptomyces sp. NPDC059900 | reverse complement strand
TGGTAGGCCAGCTCGCAGAGCTTATCTGCAACGCCCCCGTTGTGTAGCGGCCTAGCACGCCGCCCTCTCAAGGCGGTAGCGCCGGTTCGAATCCGGTCGGGGGTACAGATCCTTCCCATGGAAGCAGTCAGGGTCGCACCCACTGCTACCGATGCAGGATCGCTAGGGCCCCCGTTGTGTAGCGGCCTAGCACGCCGCCCTCTCAAGGCGGTAGCGCCGGTTCGAATCCGGTCGGGGGTACAGAGAAAAGACGAAGGGGCCTTCCCGTGCGGGGAGGCCCCTTCGTCGTTCATTCCTCCTCGGCGCCCTGCCCGAAGCGGCGGTTGGACTCCTCGGCCTGCGCGATGCGGCGCAGCGCGAGGAGTACCGGTTCGTAGAGCACGGTGAGCGCGACGGCCGCCTGCAACTGCTCGTCCGGGGATTCGTAGCGCTCGATCAAGTCCAGGTCGGCGACCGCCAGTTGGCGCCCGGCGCGCGCGTAGGGCGCCAAGTCCCCGACGGCGCAGGGATATCCGAGCCGGGACAGCGTGCCGACCGCGGTCACCAGCATCCGGTACGCCGGTGAATCGTCCCCGTACTCCCGGGCGTGCTCCCAGTCGGGCTGGTCCAGGAGCGCGTCCACGGTGTGCCGCGCGGCCTGCGTGTGCGTGTCGTCCCCGGCTGATTCGGGGCCGTGGGGGAGCGCCCAAACGGCGGTACCCAGACGGGAGTTGTGGTCCAGGGATTCGTCCTCAAGGGCGGTGAGCACTTCCCGGGCGGACGCGATCGGTACCCGGCCCACCTGGATGAGCGCCCGGACCAGGCGGAGCCGCCGCAGATGATTCTCGTCGTACTCGGACTGCGTCGCCGTCACCCGGTGGCCGGGCGGGAGCAGGCCCTCGCGCAGGTAGTACTTGATCGTGGCCGTCGAGACCCCGCTGCGCGTGCTGAGCTCCGCCAGTCTCATCGGCTCGCTCCTTCTCTTGCCGTCCTGCCTTTTGCCTGTCCTGTCGCCTTCCCCTTGCGCATCCACTTGGGGAGTGGCACTATCCAATCATGGATAGCGTCACTATCCAACGCTCTCTGGATGGGGGAATCATCGTGAGCACCAAGCCGATCGAAGGGCGCATGACCGCCGATGCGCGGGGCGGCGTGACCGTCTTCACCATCGGGATGCGCATCAACAACTTCCGTGCCGTGCGCAGCTGGTGGCCCGTCTTCCGTGCCATGCCGCGGATACTGAAGGAGCTGTCCCGGGACCGGGGGAGCGGCATGCTGGGGTACCAGCTGCTGCTGGGCGGCCCGCGACTGCTGTACGTCGTGCAGTACTGGGAATCGACGGAGAAGTTGCTCGCCTATGCGTCCGACCAGGGCAAGGAGCACCGGCCGGCCTGGGCCGCCTTCAACCGGCGGGTACGGGAGGGCAAGGGAAAGGTCGGCTTCTGGCACGAGACGTACGACGTGCCGGCCGGCGCCCATGAGGCCGTCTACATCAACATGCCGGAGTTCGGCCTGGGCAAGGCCATCGGCGTGGTGCCGGTCGGCCGCCGCGGGGACAGGGCCGCGGACCGGCTCAAGGCGGCCTGAGGGCCGTACGGAAACAGATTGCAGGGCACATGAAAACGCCCGAGGGGCCGCCGCGGCGTTGAGGCGGCCCCTCGGGCGTTCTGTGCTGTGTGCGAGTACCGGCGGGTCAGCCGCCCGTGCGGCGCAGCGCCTCGGACAGGCGTCCGGCGGCGTCGATGATGGCCTGGGCGTGCATCCGACCGGGGTGCCTGGTCAGGCGCTCGATCGGTCCGGAGACCGAGACGGCGGCGACCACGCGGTTCGAGGGCCCGCGCACGGGGGCGGAGACGGACGCGACGCCCGGCTCCCGCTCGCCGATCGACTGGGCCCAGCCCCGGCGGCGTACGCCCGAGAGGGCCGTGGCCGTGAAGCGGGCGCCCTGGAGGCCGCGGTGCAGGCGCTCCGGCTCCTCCCAGGCCATCAGGATCTGCGCGGACGAGCCCGCTTTCATGGTGAGCGTCGAGCCGACGGGGACCGTGTCCCGCAGGCCCGAGAGGCGCTCGGCCGCGGCGACGCAGATACGCATGTCGCCCTGGCGGCGGTAGAGCTGCGCGCTCTCGCCGGTGACGTCGCGCAGATGCGTGAGGACCGGGCCCGCCGTGGCGAGCAGGCGGTCCTCGCCGGCCGCCGCCGCGAGTTCCGCGAGCCGCGGGCCGAGAATGAAACGGCCCTGCATGTCGCGCGCCACCATCCGGTGGTGTTCCAGTGCCACGGCGAGGCGATGTGCCGTGGGTCGTGCGAGTCCGGTGGCCGCGACCAGCCCCGCGAGGGTGGCCGGACCGGACTCCAGGGCGCTCAAGACGAGAGCCGCCTTGTCGAGAACGCCGACGCCGCTAGAGTTGTCCATGCGTCGATACTCGCGTCTCACTCTGTGAAACGCAAGTTCAATTTCCGATGGAACACGTCACCCTGTACGTGCGATCCGCGGACCAACGGAAAGCGGTCCACGCGCGGCACGAGGGGTACGGGCGTGGACGAACATTCTCTAGTTGGGCCGGCCCAACACAGCCGGTCGGAGGGAAAGCGATGGGTAGGACACTCGCGGAGAAGGTCTGGGACGACCACGTCGTCCGGCGCGCCGAAGGCGAGCCCGACCTCCTCTTCATCGATCTGCACCTGCTGCACGAGGTGACGAGCCCGCAGGCCTTCGACGGCCTCAGGCAGGCCGGCCGGCCCGTGCGGCGTCTCGACCTCACCATCGCCACCGAGGATCACAACACCCCGACCCTCGACATCGACAAGCCGATCGCGGACCCGGTCTCGCGCGCCCAGTTGGAGACGCTGCGCAAGAACTGTGCCGAGTTCGGCGTGCGGCTGCACTCGCTCGGCGACGTCGAGCAGGGCGTCGTCCACGTGGTGGGCCCCCAGCTGGGCCTGACCCAGCCCGGCACCACCGTGGTCTGCGGCGACTCGCACACCTCCACGCACGGCGCCTTCGGCGCGCTGGCGTTCGGCATCGGCACCTCCCAGGTCGAGCACGTCCTGGCCACGCAGACGCTGCCGATGGCGCCCCCGAAGACCATGGCCATCACGGTCGACGGCGAACTGCCCGACGGCGTCACGGCCAAGGACCTGATCCTCGCCATCATCGCCAAGATCGGCACCGGCGGCGGCCAGGGCTACGTCCTGGAGTACCGCGGCTCCGCCATCGAGAAACTCTCGATGGAAGCCCGCATGACCATCTGCAACATGTCGATCGAGGCCGGCGCCCGCGCGGGCATGATCGCCCCCGACGCCACCACCTTCGACTACATCGAGGGCCGCGACCACGCCCCGAAGGGCGAGGAGTGGGACGCGGCGGTCGCGTACTGGAAGACCCTGAAGACGGACGAGGACGCGGTCTTCGACGCCGAGGTCTACATCAACGCCGCCGAGCTCTCGCCGTTCGTCACCTGGGGCACCAACCCGGGCCAGGGCGCGCCCCTCTCGGCGCAGGTCCCCGATCCTGCTTCGTACGAAGACGCCTCGGAGCGGTTCGCCGCCGAAAAGGCCCTGGAATACATGGGGTTGACCGCCGGGCAGGCGCTGCGCGACATCAAGGTCGACACCGTCTTCGTAGGTTCCTGCACCAACGGCCGTATCGAGGACCTGCGTGCGGCGGCCTCCATCGTCGAGGGCCGCAAGGTCGCCGACGGCGTGCGCATGCTGATCGTTCCCGGCTCGGTGCGGGTCGCGCTCCAGGCCATCGAGGAGGGCCTGGACAAGGTCTTCGTCGCCGCGGGCGCCGAATGGCGGCACGCGGGCTGCTCGATGTGCCTGGGCATGAACCCCGACCAACTGGCGCCGGGCGAGCGCTCCGCGTCGACCTCCAACCGCAACTTCGAGGGCAGGCAGGGCAAGGGCGGCCGCACCCACCTGGTGTCGCCCCAGGTGGCCGCCGCCACCGCGGTGACGGGCCATCTGGCCTCGCCCGCAGACCTGACCGACGCCCCTGACGCCCCCGTGACCGCCGGAGTCTGAGAGCCATGGAAGCATTCACCACGCACACCGGCCGGGCCGTCCCGCTGCGCCGCAGCAACGTCGACACCGACCAGATCATCCCCGCCCACTGGCTGAAGAAGGTCACCAGGGACGGATTTGAGGACGGGCTCTTCGAGGCCTGGCGCAAGGACGGCGAGTTCGTCCTGAACAAACCCGAACGCCAGGGCGCCACGGTCCTGGTCGCCGGACCCGACTTCGGTACGGGCTCCTCGCGCGAGCACGCCGTGTGGGCGCTGCAGAACTACGGCTTCAAGGCCGTCATCTCCTCGCGCTTCGCCGACATCTTCCGCGGCAACTCGCTGAAGAACGGCCTGCTGACCGTCGTGCTCGACCAGAAGGTCGTGGACGCGCTGTGGGCGCTCGCGGAGGCCGACCCGCAGGCCGAAATCACCGTTGACCTGCAGGATCGCCAGGTTCGGGCCGAGGGCATCACCGCCGACTTCGAGCTCGACGAGAACGCCCGCTGGCGTCTCCTGAACGGTCTGGACGACATCAGCATCACGCTCCAGAACGAGTCGGCCATCGCCGAGTACGAGTCGAAGCGCCGCTCGTACAAGCCCCGGACGGTGCAGGTCTGACACCCCTGCAAGACCCTCGCAGCACCCTGGTGTACCCCCAATCGTGGACGGTTGGGGGTACATCTGTGTCTGGCCCCCGCGGGGTACCCGATGACCTGAACGGGTGGTGTCAACTCCCTTGATCCGGACGGCAGAAGAGGCTTGAAATCCCCTTGTACTCGCTCCGAGCGGGTACCCTCAGGAGGGCGCCGAATGTGGGTAGTTACCCCCTGCGGAGGCGACAACTCGCCCCAGATGGCACAATCGGTGCATGGAACGTAACAGCCAACTCGAGCTCTACGGGCTTGTTGCGGACCAACTGAAGGAAGCGCACTCAAGGGTGCGTGCACTGCAAGTCCCGGAGGGCGTACGGATGGCGCTGACCCGGAAGCTGCTGGTCATTACGGCCGCGGCCAAACACGATCTCGCCGATGCGGCAAGGCGTCTGGAGCGATTCATGGCGGACCTCGACCAAGCTGACGAGGGCCGATTCCCCGAAGACACCTGAGCGACAAGGCTCAAACGGCCCTTCGAGGAACCTCCGAGGAACTCATGGACAGCCGAGTTCGTTGCGGCACAAGGGTGATTAGCCCGTTTCGTGTTTGATTTGCGGTATATATCTGCCTAACGTGCGAAAAAGCCTGGCGAATACGCTCGGGCGAGGTCTCCGAAGGGGAAGACGTGAACAAGGCGCAGCTCGTAGAAGCGATTGCCGACAAGGTGGGTGGCCGCCAGCAGGCCGCCGACGCCGTGGACGCGGTTCTGGACGCAGTCGTCCGTGCCGTGGTCAGCGGAGACCGTGTTTCGGTCACCGGGTTCGGCTCGTTCGAGAAGGTTGACCGTCCGGCCCGTTACGCCCGCAACCCGCAGACCGGGGAGCGCGTTCGGGTCAAGAAGACCTCGGTTCCGCGTTTCCGCGCCGGTCAGGGCTTCAAGGACCTGGTGAGCGGCTCGAAGAAGCTCCCGAAGAACGACGTCGCGGTCAAGAAGGCGCCCAAGGGCAGCCTTTCGGGCGGCGCCTCGGCGACCGTCAAGAAGGCCGCGGCCAAGAAGGCCACCGCCAAGAAGGCGACGGCGAAGAAGGCAGCCACCGCCAAGAAGGCCGCCGCCAAGAAGACCACGGCGACGGCGAAGAAGGCAGCGACCGCCAAGAAGGCCACCGCCAAGAAGACCACGGCGACGGCGAAGAAGGCGGCCACCGCCAAGAAGGCGACGGCCAAGAAGGCCACCCCCGCCGCCAAGAAGGCCACCGCCAAGAAGACGGCGCCGGCCACCAAGAAGGCCACGGCCAAGAAGACCGCACCCGCCAAGAAGTCGACGGCGCGCAAGACCACCGCCAAGAAGGCGACCGCCCGCAAGAAGTAAGGGCACGAGGT
>NZ_JBNNJZ010000507.1:0-5971 GCF_050270335.1 Streptomyces sp. NPDC059900 | reverse complement strand
GACCAGGCCCGCGGTGTGCTGATGGCCGCGGGATCCTGCGGGCCCCAGAGGGCCTGGGAGGTGCTGGTGGATACCTCGCAGCGCACCAACACCAAACTGCGGCGGGTCGCGGAGATGGTGGTGGCCTCCGCTGCCGGGGGAGAGGAGGTCCGCGGGCCGGTGGCCAGGCAGCTGCGGCAGTCGCTGGCCCGGCATACGGCCGCGCAGGAGCGGGGCACTTCCGCGGGGCGCGCGAAGGAGATCGCGGCACGCCGGTGAACAAGGAGCGGGCCCGCCCGGGCGAGTCGAAGAGCGTGAGCAAAGCGTCCGCCCGGGATTCCAAGTCCGCCCGGCGGCGGGGCAGCGAGCGCTCCCGCCGCGGCGCTCAGGGCCCCACCGGGGGCCAGCTGTACGCGGAGGCCAAGCGGCGCAATA
The DNA here is from genome assembly GCF_050270335.1 of Streptomyces sp. NPDC059900. Taxonomy (NCBI): domain Bacteria; kingdom Bacillati; phylum Actinomycetota; class Actinomycetes; order Kitasatosporales; family Streptomycetaceae; genus Streptomyces; species Streptomyces sp. NPDC059900. Next base: position 5,557 of record NZ_JBNNJZ010000507.1, on the reverse strand, counting down.
TCGAGGGCCGTTCCTCGATGAACAAGCAGCAACCGGTCAGGGCCGTCGGCCGCTGACCGGCGGAACGCTCACCGCCGCTCAGGGCGCCGCGGTCCCGCGGCCGGGCAGCGGGAATCCCGTTCGCGGGCGCGGGGGCGGGTTGGAGCCGGCCTGCCAGTGCAGCCGGCCCGGCGCGGCCCGCGTTGCCGGTCTGGCCGTCACGGGGGATCGGGGCGGGTGCTGCGCAGGATCTCGTCGGCCAGTTCGGGCAGTGGCCGTCCGGATGCGAAGGCGCGCGCTCGCATCCAGTCCAGTGCCAGGGAGGGCGGCACACCTCCCAGTTCTGCGAGCTTGCCGCTGGCCCGGTGCGCGCTGTTCCAGTGCGTGTCGATGATCTCGGCCGGCTGCCAGTGCGGCCAGGGCGCTGTGCTCAGCACCGCGTTGAGGATTTCCGCGGCGGCCCGGGCCCCGCGCAGCATCTCGCCCCGCAGCCGGGCGCCCGGGTCCATCGGGGTGCCTCGCGCCAGGTCCAGCGACCCGAGGCAGGCCCGCCCGACCAGCAGCGGGATAGCGTAGAGCGCGCCGATGCGGGGCAGCTGTTCCCGCACGAGCGAGCCGAACACCGGCCATGCCGCGCGGACCTCGCTTACGTCGCCCCAGATTGCCGGCTGGCCTGTCGCGGATGCCGCGACCGAGGGGCCCTGTCCCGTCTCGAACTGCAGCTCCGCCAACCGCACCGCCAAATCGTGGGAGGCGCACAGCAGCTGGGCCTCCGGCAGGTGGGTGAACAGCGTCATCGATACCGCCTCCACCGGCAGCGCCTCGCCCACGGCTTTGCACATCCGTTCGGGAAGATGCCGCTCGTCTCCCCGGGCCGCTGCCCGTAACCGCCGCTCCAGCACGCAAGCCCCTCCTCACCCGCCCCTCGCAGACCGGAGCACTCCGGCTACCCCGGCGGCGGCCCCCTACGCGCCCGGCCCTGCCGGCCGGGACCAGCCAGAGCACTCCTCGGGTCATCAACAACAGGGGACGGGCGGCGGGGCGGGGCAGGTCAGGGCAGTCCGGCGTGCGCGCGCCGGACACCGGGCGTGGCCGGGCGGTGCACTCGCGGTCCGGATCTCTGTACGTGCGGGCCTGCAGTCGCGTGGTGCGTGCACCGCGGACGGCACGGCGTGGTCGTGAGCGACGCAGGTCTATCCGTCCCGGCTGCAGTCCAGCGCCTCGGGCAGCGCCGGAAAGATCCTGAAGTGCGGGAGTGTGCCGGTTATCTCCAGGCGCCGGGCTGCCGGGGCGCCCAGCGGCCCGACGAGCCAGGGCAGGGTTCCCGCCCGGTGCCGGTGCTGCAGGAGGACGTTGAGTACCTCAGCACTCATGGTCTGGATGCGCGAGACGTCGACCGCGACCTGCTTGCCCGTCAGATGCCCCACCTCCAGGGCCATGCCGAGGAGATCGAGGTCGATCGGCTGCGCGAAATCGCCCTCGATCAGGACCACGAACAGGTTCGTCCACTCCGTGACGACCACGGCCTGCCGCGCACGGGCCATGCCGTCCATCATGGCATCCACGCCGGGCCGTGCCCCGGGCGGCGGCCGGCCTTGCGCGCGCCCGGCCGCACCTGCCCCTGTTCAACCAGAGGGCCCCGCTCCGCAACAGGTGCGCGCACGCTGCGGGGCGCGCCCCGTTGGCAAGGGCGGGCTGGTTGTGCACGTGCCAAGCCATGTCCTGACGGCAGGGGCAGTTTCTGCCGGACGTGTGGTTGCCGGTGTCTGACTTTGGCTCTGCTGATCGGGTATGCCGAGTGAATCGCTTGTCACCGCCGTCCCGGCCCCTGTCGTGGACGAGATGTGCCACCTGATCGAGTACGGTCTTGTCCGCGACGCTGCGGACGTGCCTGCTCTGCACGGCGAGCTCGCGGACCTGCGCACTGATTGGCCTTGCAGCCCGGCGCTGCCCCTGCCGGCGACGTTGGTCTCCCGTCTCGCGCAGGCCATGCTCGTCCTGTGCGCCATGGCCGGTGAGGAATACGGCAACGGCGAACGATCCCTCGCCTACAGCCGCATGGCCATCAACCTGAGCGGACTCGCCTCTGGCAACCCCACCCCGGAACAGGCCCGGAAGCACGCCGTTTGGCGATACTCGCCGATCCCTCTGACTCGCCTTGGCATGCCGGATTGCCCGTCGCCTGCACGACGGGGGCGGGGGCTTCGTCGGGTGTGGCCCTCTCGTGCTCGCTCGGCCGGGCGCTGCCGAGCCGCGTTGCGGCCGGGGCCGGGTGTGGCAAGAGTGTGGTCTGTGAACCGAACAGCTGTGAAGGACCGCCGCTCTGCCCGCCAGGAGCGCGCCGCGCGGGTGCAGGCCTCCATTGCCGCGGCGGTGACCTGCCCGCTCTGCCCGCAGATCACGCGCGAGGTCGGGCTGGAGATCTTGACGAAGACCCTGGGCCCGGGCGGCGGCCGGCGCTGGTGGAAGTCGACCAGGGCCGTGCAGGAGCGAGCCGTGCGGCTGGCCGGCGACCGGCCCTGGCGCGAGGACGCCCTCGCGTGGATCGACGCCTATCGAAGCGCCCACGGGCACGGGCCGAGCTGGCAGGAGTTCTGGCGGGCCCCCTGCCTGTGGCCGGACGAAGCGACCACTGCCCTGCTGAACACGGTGATGCGCCAACTCCACGAGGACGGCTACCTCGACGGCACGAAGACACCCTTCGCTTTGTGCCGGCGAACTGTCGGACGCGCGACCCGCCCCCGGGCATGAGAGGAGCGGCATCCCTACCGCCCGGTGCACGTGCTCCCGGCCACCGGACTCCTGCGTGAGCGAACCGCCTCATACCGTCTTCTGCGAGATGCGCCGGGTCACAGCCCCGGTCGGCCCGGGCCCGGAGAGCAACGGGTTGTGGCTTCGGGCTGGTTGCGGCCGCCGCTGAGTTGCTCGGTCCGGCGGCGGCCGCCCGGCACAGCGCTTCGCTGGTGCCGGTGTCCTCGCGGGCCCGGGGGCGCGGGAGATGCCCCACAGCCGGATGCGAGGACGGATTGGCCGGGGGCTGCATCCGCTGCCGAACGTCGCTCCGGCCGTTCGGGGCACCTCACTGCGACCGCCAGGGCCCGGGGGCGGCACACGAGGTCTCTGTGCCAAGAATCAGGCCGGAGTGGCGGGTTCGGCAGAGCGAATTCGAGCCTCCTGCGTCACGCCGTGTTCCGCGGCGGGCGGCGCGCTGCACGCGTCCGCCCGCTCGAACAGGATGGGGCCGCGGCCTGGGGAACGCAGCTAGACGAGTCAGTCCGAATGCTGACGGCTTGCCTCGGTCACCCCGCCCAGTCGGGCGGTACTCGCGCCTGTTCCGCGTCTACATCATGTAGGGGGAGGCCGGGCCGTGAGTGCCGACTGCCGTAAGGTAAACCGGTCCTATGACTCGTGATGACCTGCCCGGCAGAGAGTGGGTACCGGTGACCCTGGCGCCCTACCGGCTCGTCTGGCTGGCCCTTTGGGTCGAAGCCACGCCCCGGGAAGAGGCGAAACTCACCGAACACCTTCGCACGGCACTCGCGCCTTACGGCACGGTGGTCGTGCATGCTCGGGGGCCGTTCCACCGCACCCCGGAGATGCTGCACTTCGAGGTCGACCTCACGCCACACCGGTCCGCGCCCGACTGCCTGCGGGCTCTCGGCTTCACTTGGAGGGACGACTCCGGCTGGAACGACGAATGGGAGCGGCCGCTCAATGGCGGGGTGTTCCTGCACCCCGCCGTGTACGGCGCCCTGGCCGGCGAGGCGGAAGCGGCTGCCGCTCCCCGGTTCGAAACGGGTGACGTCGTGCGGGTCCGTGACTCCGCCGAGGCCCGTCGGCTCGGTCTGGTAGGCGCGGAGGTGACTGTCGGACACCCGGATTACGACTACGACACTGTTCCCGCCCGCAGAACGTGGTATTACTCCGTACTCATCGAGGGGCAGGACGACTCAGAGAACCTTGACGAGGCCGACCTGGAGCCGACCGGCCGGCACGTGCAGCTCTACGGTGAGCGCATAGGCGTCAGCACCAACGGTATTCTGATCTCGCCATCCGACCAGCCCGGCAAGTAGCCCTCTGGCAAGCACCACCATCGACGTGTTGTACATCGGGTCTTCAAGATCATCCCGTTGCCCCTGGATCGTCGGTTCCACGCCGGTGCAGTGCGGTCGCTCGCGTCCGGCGGTCAAGCGGTCGGACATGGTCGGCTGGGCCGGGTACGGGTACTGCGCCTGGCACTCCCGGTTCTTCTGGGGGCTGCGGCTGTTCTTGGTCTGTACCCCGACCGGGATACCCCACCTGTGGGCGTTGGCGACGACGATGGACGAGCGGGAGGCGCCGGCCGCGATGCTGGACCGTGAACCGCACCTGCCCGCGAACCGGCCGGGTCTGCTGGTGATCGCGGACAAGGGTTTCGCGTCCAAGGAATTCGCGGCCGTTCTGGCTGTCAGGGGAGCCGAGTTACTGCGGCCTTGTCCAAGCGCGAGAGGAGACGCCGGGGCGAGAGCCTCCTCAAGTCGGTGCGGCAGTTGATCGGGTCGGTCAACGACACTCTCTAGGGCCGGCTCGACCTGGAACAGCACGGCGGGCGGACCTGCGAGGGCGTGGCGGTCGCGTCGCCCAGCGCTTTCTCGCGATGGCCGTCGCGAGCTGGCACCACCCAAGACCCGCCAGCCGGTCACACGATCACTGATCGCGTACGACCACTGATCATTCGAAACGACTCGTCTAGACACTCGTCTGCCGTGGCCGCGCGGCTGCCGGATGGGCAAGCTCGGTGGCGTGTGCGGCGGTGCTTACTGGTCGCGGTTGTGGGCTGCTGCCTCGCGGAGGGTGGCGAAGACCGTGAAGTGTTTGAGGGTCCCGGTGATTTCCAGGCGCCGGGTGACCGGTGCGCTGAGCGGGCCGGCCAGCCAGGGCAGGCTGCCGGCCCGGTGCCGTTGCCGCAGCAGCGTGTTCAGCATCCGGGCGCTGAGGTCTTTGGTGCGCGACAGGTCGATGATGACCTGCTTGGCCGTCAGGTGGCCGGCTTCCAGGGCCATGTCCAGCAGGTCGAGGTCCCTCTGGTGATCGAAGGTGCCCTGGAGCAGTACCACGAACACGCCCGTGCACTCCGTGACGAGCACTGCCTGCCCTGCGGGGCCCGAAGACGCCATAGCCGCCATCCTGCCCCCCGACCGGAGCGTTCACGCGGTCGTCAAGCAGACGCGTGTGCACCAGGAGGCGACCGCTGCGGCCCGTCTGCGGGCCGGGTCGGCCCTGTCTTCCGCCCGGCAGTCCGGCCGGTGAATATGCCCGCTTCGGGGACAAGCTCTGTCGCCGGTGGGACGCTGGTGGGTACCGGCCGCCGCCGCGCGGGTGCGGCGGCGGCAGCAGCGCGAGGGACTGGGGCTCCCCCTCGATCGGTCCTCGCGCGAGGTGCACTCCGGGCGGCAGGGCTACTGGATCAAGCCCCGTCACTCCCGCCGAAGAGGGCGGCAGCTGGAGCCGTGTCGGCGGCGATGCGGCTCCAGCCGGTCTCGTGAAAGGCGTGCGGGTCCCGTCACGGCTCGGGGGCAGGGAGCCTGCGGTATGGGTG
>NZ_JBNNJZ010000506.1:0-5975 GCF_050270335.1 Streptomyces sp. NPDC059900 | reverse complement strand
TCCACGCGTCGACGCAGCGCGTGACGGCGGCCCTGTCGGCGAGGTCGAGGCGGAGGACGCGGGGCCGGATGCCTCCGGCGGCCTTCTCGATCGCCTGGGCGACGGTGTCGCCCGCCGCCGTGTTGCGGACAGCGAGCGTCACCTCCGCACCGGCGGCGGCCAGCGCGCGGGCCGTCTCGACCCCGATCCCGGAGGAGGCACCCGTCACGAGCGCGCGGACGCCGGTGAGGTCGACGCCCCGCAGGACCTCGTCCGCGGTGCTGGAGGCGGTGAAGGGAGTGGAGATGAGTTCGCGTGCAGCCATGGCGGCGACTATACGTACTGGACACGATTTGTACAGTGCGGCTACTTCCTCGTACGCTCACCGCATGAGCAGTCCCGACTCCGATGCCGGCTCCCCTCCCCCGCCGGGCACGGAAACAGACCGCCGGACCATGGTTCTGGACTCCGCCATGGGTACGTTCGCGCGCTTCGGCTACCGGAAGACCTCGATGGAGGAGGTGGCGCGGGCCGCGCGCATCTCGCGGCCCGGGCTCTACTTCCTCTTCTCCTCCAAGGAGACCCTGTTCCGCGCCGCGGTCACCCGGACCCTGGAGCGTGACATCGCCGCGGTCGAACACGTCCTGGCCGACACCGGACGTCCCCTTCCGGAGCGCCTTGTCGAAGCGTTCGACCAGTGGGCGGGCCGCTACATCGGCCCGCTTGCGCGCGACGTCACCCTGGTCATCGAGGACAACCCCGGCCTCCTCGGCGACGTCGTCGAGGCCGCGCCGCGACGGTTCGAGGAACTGATCACCGACGCGATCGCCGCCGAGCAGGGACGGTCGGCGGCCTCCCCCGTCGCACAGACCTTGATCAGTACGTCGATCGGCCTGAAGCACCAGGCCCCGGCACGGGAGTTCTATCTCGCTCGCCTGGAAGCCGCCGTCGGTCTCCTGATGCGCTGAGGGTGCCTATCGCTGGCGGACGGGCCGCACGATGATCTCGTTGACGTCGACGTCCGACGGCTGCCCGAGGGCGTACGAGACGGCACCAGCGATGGCGTCGGGCTTGATCACATGGGCCCGGTAGGTGCGCATGGCCTCGGCGGCGCCGGGCTCGGTGATGGTGTCGGCGAGCTCGGATTCGACCACGCCGGGCGAGATCGTCGTGACCCGGATCGAGGGGTCGGACTCCTGGCGAAGACCCTCGGTGATGGCTCTGGCCGCGTACTTCGTGCCGCTGTAGACGGCGCTGGTGGGCACGACCTCGCGGGCGCCGACGCTCGCGACCGTCACGAAGTGCCCCGACCCCTGCGCGGTGAACACGGGCAGGGCCGCGGCGATCCCGTACAGCAGGCCGCGGACGTTCACGTCGATCATCCGGTCCCACTCCTCGACGAGCAGGGAGTCCAGGCGCGACAGCGGCATGACACCGGCGTTGGCGACGAGGACGTCCACGCGGCCGTGGGCCTCGCGGGCGCCCCGGACGAAGGCCTCGACGTCCGCGCGGTCGGTCACATCCAGCCGTACCGGCTCCAGGCCGCCGCCGGAGCGGGCGGCCGCCTCCTTCGTGCTGTCCGCCAGTTCCCGCAGGCGATCCGTGCGGCGCGCGCCGGCCACCACCTGGTGTCCTTCTTGTACGAGTCGCGCGGCGACTGCCGCGCCGATGCCGCTGCTGGCGCCGGTGACGAGGATGACCTTGCGGTCGGTCGGCGCGGTGTTGTCCGTGTGGTGTGTGGTCATGGCCTCCACGCTGGTACGGCCCCGGCGGCCGCGGGAGAGGCGGTGTCCTCCCGGGTGCAGCGCACCCGGGAAGCGCGCCGGGCGCGGATCTAGCATGGCGGCATGTCACGCTCAGAGCTCGGCGCCTATCTCACTGCCCGGCGCGCCGACATCACCCCGGACCGGGCGAACCTCCCCGTCACGGGACATCGCCGGGTGCCGGGGCTCCGGCGTGAGGAGGTGGCGCTGCTCGCCGGGGTCAGCGCCGACTACTACGTACGCCTGGAGCAGGGCCGGGAGCGCACGCCCTCCGCGCAGGTCCTCGACGCCCTGGCCGCCGCCCTGCGCCTCGACGAGGACGGGCGCCTGCACCTGTTCCGGCTCGCCGGGCTCGGCCCGCGCGCCAGGGCCGCCGCCGTGACCGACCGGGTCGAGCCGGGCCTGCTGGCGCTCATGGACGCCTGGCCGCACAACCCGGCCGTCGTCTACAACCGTGCGTACGACGTCCTGGCGTCCAACGCGATCGCCGACGCGCTCTTCCACTCCTGGGCGCACTCGCGCAACCTCCTGCACGTCGTGTTCACCGACCCTGGTGCCCGCGCCTTCTACCGCGACTGGCACGACGTCGCGCGCAACTCCGTGGCCGGCTTCCGCCTCGGTCACGGCGCGGCGCCCGACGACCCGCGCGTGCGTCAGGTGCTGGGGGAACTGCTCGCGCAGAGCCCGCAGTTCGCCGAGCTGTGGGCCCGCCACGACGCGCGCGGCAAGGCGCTGGAAAGCAAGCGCTTCGCGCACCGCGAGGTCGGGCCGCTGACGCTGACCATGCAGACCTTCGACGTCCGGGCGGCGCCGGGCCAGGAACTGGTCGTCTACCACGCGCAGCCGGCCTCGCCCAGCAGTCAGGCACTCGCGCTCCTGGGCTCACTGGCCGCGACCTCGCGCCAGGAGTCCTGAGCTACAGGATCCGCACCTCGGCCTCGGGGAGCTTGGCCCACCAGTGGTGGTAGCGGCTGTAGACCGCCGCCTCCCGGTCTGCGAGGAACGCCGTCAGGGCGCGGGCCTCCGCGGCAAGTCCCTCCCAGTCGGCGGGGGCCAGCGGGTGAAAGGCCGTGGCCTCGATACGTCCGTCCACCGGCCGCCACACACCGGCGACATGGCCGTCCACCAGCAGGGTCGGCAGTACGTCGCCGTTGCGCCGGATCACCCGGGGGCGGTAGGCGGGGGGAATGACCCGGCCGCGGTCGGCGTACGCCAGCAGGATGCTGTCCCACATGGCCATCAGCCGGGGAGGCGCAGGAGTGTCGGCGGGCGGCCGCGGCGCGCCCGGCAGGTCGAACAGCACGCTGCCGTCCGGGCCGTGCAGCTGCTCCACGGCGTCGCCCAGAGCAAGGAGCGCCGCACGGACGGGCGTCCTCTGCACCATGGCGAACTGCGCCACGTCCGCGAGGGACGCGGGCCCGAACCCCGCCAGATAGCGCAGGATCAAGGTGCGCAGCGCCTGCGGGTCCACCGTCTTGCCCGTCGGCACGGGGCCGTTCGGAGCGGCGACGAAGGACGGCCGGTGGCCGAAGGACCAGGGCGCGTTCGTCGGAGCGTGGTGCAACGGCGCGTAGCCCTTCAGCCCCCACCACGCGCCGTCCTTCTTGTCGGTGCCGAGCCGCTCCTCGACCCACGCCTGCATTTCCGCCGAGGTGCGCGCCGTGCGGGCGAAGGCCAGCACCTCCGGCACCAGTACCTCGGCATCCGCGGGACTCAGCCCCGCGGCGGCGAAACGGGAGCCGAGCCGGGAGGCGTAGAGCGTGGGCTGCATCGCCGCGCGAAAGGCGGGGTAATCCTCGGCGTGCACGGCGTGCAGCGTGATCCGCATCAGGGTCGCCTTGACCACCGAACGCTCTCTGAACGCGGCGTCGAGTTCCGCCGCAGCGAAGTCGGTGAGCCGGTTCCACAGGGCGAGGTAGGGCGAGGCAGGCTGCTGCGCCTGCAGAGCGACCACGCGCCGCACTCCCTCCTGGGCGGTCAAAGGCTGGCGTTGCAGCAGCAGTTGGCGGCTGAGGGTTGCCCGGTTGAGTTCGCGCTCGGTGATCGTCACAGTGCAGGATTCTGCCCGTCGAGGGCGGCGCCTGGCATCTGGCCGTCTTCACCGACCGATCTTCGACGTGCCCGTCGTCGTGCCGCCGAGTTCGTCGAAGAGCAGGGCGCAGTCGCCGGTCTGGCCCGTGCGGTAGGCGACGCGGGCCACCAGGTGTGCGGCGACGGGGTTGGTCAGGAGTTGGAAGAAGACGACCAGGGCGAGCGTGCCCAGGTCGACCCAGGAGCGGAGCCGCAGGGCGACCCCCGCGGTGAGCAGGATGATGCCGAGTGTCTGCGGGTTGGTGGCGGCGCTGCTCCGGGCCAGGACGTCGGGCAGGCGCAGCAGGCCGATGACGCCGGTCAGGCAGACCAGGGCGCCGACGAGCAGCAGGGCCGCGCCGGTGAGGTCCGCCACGTGGTACCAGGTGCTCACGGGCCCTCCTTGGGCGGGTTGGGGCGGTCGCGTACGGCGATGAAGCGGGCGATGCCCACCGAGCTGGTGAAGCCGAGGAAGGCGATGACCAGCATGATCGACAGGTAGTAGCGGGTCCGGGTGGAGGCCGCCTGGACCCCGATCCCGGCCACGATGAGGGCCGCGGCGACATCGACGCCCACCGCGCGGTCGAGCATGGACGGGCCGCGCCAGATGCGGATCAGCAGCAGTGCGCCCGCCAGGAGGATCACCGCCAGGGCGATGTCGAGCAGGATGTCGTCCGCAGCGGTCACGGCCCGGGGTCCTTTCGTGCGGCAGGTGCAGGGGGCTCAGGAGGGTCAGGAGGCGCAAGGGGCCCGGGTGAGCCGGGAGGCGCGGGCGGCGGTCCGGGCTCCGCGGCGACGCGCTCGATCTCCGCGCGGGTGCCGAAGGCCCGTACGACCAGGGCCTCCAGGCGCCACGCGTCGCGGCGGGTTCGGCGTACGGCATCGCGGTCATCCGCGTCGGACATGTGCAGGTACAGGGTGGCGGTGGCGGCGTTGACCTCGACCAGGGCGCCGCCCGGCACGCAGGAAACGGCGACGGCGGTCGCCGCGATCATCAGGTCGGTGCGGCAGCGCAGTTGGACGGCGATCACCGCGGCGGGGCGCCTGCGGCCGCCCAGGGCCTGGCGGGTCACCGTGGCGCTGGAGACCACCATGTCGTAGATCAGGTACCCGGCGAGCCGCAGGATGCCCAGCGGGCGCAGGCGCAGGGCGAGTTCGACGGCGGGCAGCGGGAAGACCAGGCACAGGGCAACGGCGACCAGGATGCCGCTGAACAGGTTTCCCCAGGTCGGCCCCGACCACAGCAGCATCCAGATCACCGTGAGCCAGGCGATCAGCGAGGGGTCCAGGCGGCGCGGGCGGCTGGGGGACGCGGGAGAACTCACGGGCCGAGCACCGCCGTGACGTAGGGGGCGCGGGCCAGGAGTTCGGCGGCCGAGCGGTCGGCGAGACCGGCCAGCGGGGTGGCGAGCACGGTGTAGGAGAGGCCGAGCAGCACCGCGGCGACGGTCGCGCCGATCATCACGTACGGCACCCGGGCCGTGGTGCGCACGCAGGCGGCGGGGGCGACGGCCACCGCGCCGGTGCTTTTGACCACCGGTGCGCTGTCACTGTCGTCGCCGTCGTCGGTGTCGTCGGTGGCCTCCAACACGGTTCCCTCCAGCGGGAGATGGGCGGGTGTGGCCCGCCAGAAAGCCAGGTTCCATACCTTGACCATCACGTACAGCGTCAGGAGGCTGGCCACGGCGCACGCGGCGAGCAGGACGTACGCCTCGCTTCCGCCGTCCGCGGCGCCGGCCTGCATCAGACCCAGCTTGCCGAGGAAGCCGGACAGCGGCGGGATGCCGGCGAGGTTCATGGCGGGCACGAACCACAGCGCGGCCAGCAGGGGCGCGGTGCGTGCCGCGCCGCCCAGGCGCGTCAGTTCGGTGCTGCCGTAGCGCCTTTCGAGCAGCCCGGCGGCCAGGAACAGCGTCGTCTGTACGGTGATGTGGTGCGCCGTGTAGACAATGGCGCCGCCGATGCCGCCGCGGCTGCCGAGCGCGAGTCCGTAGAGCATGAAGCCGATGTGGCTGACGAGCGTGAAGGACAGCAGCCGTTTGAGGTCGGTCTGGGCGACCGCGCCGAGGATGCCGATCAGCAGGGACGCGAAGGCGACCGCCATCAGCAGGGTGGAGAGCCGGTTGCCGGGGAAGAGCAGGGTCTCGGCGCGCAGTATGGAGT
>NZ_JBNNJZ010000505.1:0-5987 GCF_050270335.1 Streptomyces sp. NPDC059900 | reverse complement strand
GTACCGCTCGTCGGCCCGCCTGGTGAAGTACCTGTCGAAGAAGTACGACATCCCGCTGGACCGCCAGCACATCATCGGCCACGACAACGTGCCCGGCACGCTGCCCTCGACCATCGCGGGCATGCACACCGACCCCGGCCCCTACTGGGACTGGCAGCACTACTTCACGCTGATGGGCAAGCCCTTCAAGCGGACCGCGGGCCCCAGCGGCGGCCTGGTGACGGTCGCGCCCGAGTACTCCAAGAACCGGCCGGAGTACACGGGCTGCGTCAAGCCCGGCGAGAAGTGCGTGCCGCACGGTTCGGCCGCGGTGCGGGTGCACACCGAGCCGCGTGACGACGCCCCGCTCATCAAGGACATCGGTCTGCGCCCCGGCGGCGGCGACTCCACGATCGACGTGAACGACACCGGAGCGCGCCTGTCCACCGGCCAGCAGTACGCGGTCGCCGACCGCAAGGGCGACTGGACCGCCGTCTGGTACCTGGGCCAGAAGGCCTGGTTCAAGAACCCGAAGAAGCAGCCCACCGCCGTCGACGCCAAGGGTCTCGTGGTGACGCCCAAGGGCGGCGCCACAGAGGTCCCGGTGTACGGGCGCGCCTACCCGGAGAAGGAGGCGTACCCGGCGGGCGTCCCCGTGCAGGCGGTCACGCCGCTGCCGTACAAGCTCCTCGCCGGACAGAAGTACGCGACCGGCGGAAAGGTGCCGGGCGAGTACTTCTACGCGCCGACGTTCGACACGGCGCCGCACAAGGTGGTGCGCGGCAAGGACATGTACTACGAGATCCAGTTCGGCCACCGGGTCGCGTATGTCCGGGCGGCCGACGTGCAGGCGGTGCGCTCGGGCTCCTGAAGCCGCCGATGACGGTGAGGGCCGGGTCCGCGTGGGTGCGGGCCCGGCCCTGGCATGTGGGGCTCAGTCGAAGACGTAGCGCTGTCCGGCCCGCGCCTTGAACGTCTTCTCGCCGCCCTTCAACAGGGCGCTGCGCACGGTGAGTTCGCGGGTGCGTGTCGCGGTGAGCACGATGCGGGTGGCGCGTCCGCCCGACCATGCGACGTCGAGCAGCGCCCCGCCACGCGCCCGCAGGCCGCGCACCGACCCCTCGGGCCAGCTCGCGGGCAGCGCGGGCAGCACCTCGATGACATCGAACTGGCTCTGCAGGAGCATCTCCACGATGCCCGACGTCGCGCCGAAGTTGCCGTCGATCTGGAACGGCGGATGGGTGTCCCAGAGGTTGGGCAGCGTCGAGGACCCCAGCTGCTCGGCGAGCATCTTGTGCGCGTGGTCGCCGTCGCGCAGCCGCGCCCAGAAGTTGACCTTCCACGCCTTGGACCAGCCGGTGCCGCCGTCTCCGCGCGCGGTGAGCGACACCTTCGCGGCATCGGCCCACTTGCTGCCGGGCTTGATCTGGCGGCCGGGGTGCAGGGCGTAGAGGTGGGAGACGTGCCGGTGGTCGTCGGTCTTGTCGTCCAGGTCGGCCTTCCATTCCTGGAGCTGGCCCCAGGATCCGACGCGCAGTCCGGGGTCGAGCTTGCCGAGCGCCTTGTCGAGGTCGGCGCGGAACGCGGCGGAGTCGCCGAGGATGCGGGCGGCCTCCAGGGTGTTGGTGAGCAGGTCGTGGACGATCTGCTGGGCCATGGAGTCGCCTGCGGTGAAGTCGCCGTGCTCGGGCGAGTAGCTGGGGGTGACCACGAGGGTGCCGTCGCGCGGGTCGGTGCGCAGGTTGTCGAGCCAGAACTCGGCGGCTTCCTTCATCGCCGGATACGCGGTGGAGCGCAGGTACTCCGTGGAGCCGCCGAAGCGGTAGTGCTCGTAGAGCTGCGCGGTCAGCCAGGCGGCGGCCTCGGGGAACCAGAAGGCGGTCGCCCAGTCGTGGACGCCGGTGAAGCCGTAGGGGTTGGTCTCGTTGTGCACGACCCAGCCCCGCGAGCCGAACATCTCCTTCGCCGTCCGCCGCCCCGGCGCCCGCAGCGCCTCGACGAAGCGGTCGTAGGGGGCGGTGGTCTCGGGGAGATTGGCGGTCTCGGCGAGCCAGTAGTTCATCTGGAGGTTGATGTTGGTGTGGTAGTCGGCCGACCAGGGCGGGGTGGTGCTGTTGTTCCACACGCCCTGGAGGTTCGCGGGCAGCGAGCCGGCGCGGGAGGAGGCGATGAGGAGGTAGCGCCCGTACTGGAAGAAGAGCGCTTCGAGGGCGCGGTCGGATGCGCTCGCCCCTCCCCCGTACGCCTTGAGCAGCTGGTCGGTGGGGACGTCGGCGGGGGCCGCCTGGCCGATGTCGAGGGCGACGCGGCCGAACAGGTCGCCGTGGTCGCGCAGATGGCGGGCGCGGAGGGAGCCGTGGCCGCGGGCGATGGCCCGGTCGACGGTGCGGGTGACGTCGGGGTGCGGGTCGTCGCCGCGGTAGTCGGGGTAGGTGTCGGCGTAATCGGTTCCCGCGGCGAGCGCGAACCAGACGTGGTCGGCGCCGCTGACGGTGATGCTGCCGTCCGCGTTCGCCGTGCGCGTGCCGCCCTGCTGCACGACGCGCAGCTGGGCCTCGAACCGCAGCCCGTTGTCGGCGAGTTCACCGCGTACGGTGATCCGGTCGCCGGCGGCCCTCGCGGTGAAGTCGGTGCGGGGCGAGGTGTGGCGCAGGGTGCAGGTGACGCTCGCCGGGCGGTCGGCGCTGAGGCGTCCGACGAGCACGCCGTCGGGGCAGGAGGCGAAGAACTCCCGCTCGTGGCGCACCTGTCGGTGGGTGTACGTGACGGTCGCCAGGCCCCTGCGGAGGTCGAGGGTACGGCGGTAGGCGGCGTCGGGGGCGGCCGGTGCGTCCGCCATGTCCAGGTGCAGATCGCCGAAGGTCTGGTGGGCGCCGTAGCCGCGGCGGGGCTGGCCCAGCTCGGCGGCGACGGCGTCGGGGGTCAGGGTGCCCTTCTCGTCGAGTTCCTTGCGGACGGCGTCGAGGGCGCCGGGCCGGGGCTCGCGCCAGTCGCCGTGGTCGTAGCCCTCGCGGGAGCCGGGGCCGCCGGTCCACAGGGTCTTCTCGTTGAACTGGAGCCGCTCGGAGGCGAGGGTGCCGAAGACCATGGCGCCCAGCGCGCCGTTGCCGACGGGGAGGGCCTCACGCTCCCAGTCGGCGGCGGGCGCCGCATACCAGAGCAGCAATTCATCGGAGGTATCGCGTGGCCGATCGGTAGCGGCCTCGGCAGCGGACGCGGCACCGGCAAGCACGCCTCCACCTGATGCCAGTGCGGCTGCGCCGCCGACGGCGGACTTCATCGTGGTTCTTCGCGAGATCCCGGGAGTCATGACCGGTCACGTTAAAAGTCCGATGACTGGCCTGGCAAGGCACATGACAAAACCCGCCCCTCCGAGGGAGGGGCGGGCAGGTGGTCCGTCCTGATCAGGTGCCGGCCGGGATGGGTCAGCCCTGCTGGAAAAGCTCGGCGGGCAGCGGCTTCAGGAGGGCGTACAGATCGTCGGTGATCGGCCGGTCCCAGGCGGCGATGGTGACCAGGACGCCGTCGCTGCGGTCGAACTGCACGCAGGAGATGCGGCTCTCCGAGAGCTTGAGGCGGCGCACGATGAGGAGGTTGTCGCCCTGCATCACCGGCATGTCCTCGGTGGAGACGACGGTGATCTCCTCGTCGTTCTCCAGGGCGATCAGCAGCTGGGCCACCTCGAAGGGCACCTCGTCGTCGGCGGTCTCGCGCGCCGGGGAGCCCTCGGGCAGATTGCCGATGATCATCGCGGGGCCGCGCCCGCCGAAGAGGTCATAGCGCAGGAAGACGCCCTGGCAGCTGCCGTCGGGGGCGGGCAGCAGGCCCGCGCCGAGGTTGCCGGGCCAGTCACCCGGGTCCATGGCGAGGACATCGAAGTCCGGGCCAGCGGGAGTGGCGGAGCTGCGGCGGCGGAGGAAGGACATGCGCCAATGGTACGTGGCCCGCGGTGGTTCCCGGCGCGGGGGCGGCGCCGGTCCGCGCGCGGCGGCCGCCGGGCGCGCCGGGTGTTCCGCACGAGGTCAGCGGGGGTGGTGAGGCTCCAGCGCGGCGGCGAGACCGGAGTGGTCCGTTCCCACTTTCCGGTACACGGCGGAGAGCAGCCGGACGACGGTCGGCTCGTCGGTGTGCAGCTCCTCGGCGATGCGGGCGGCGGGCTCGCCGCGGACGGTGAGCGCCGCGGCCGTGCGCTCGCGCGTGGTGAGCGTGTCCGTCTCGGTGCCGTGCAGCAGACGGGGGCGCAGACCGGCCGCCGCCAGCTCGTCGCGGGCCTGCTCGACCAGGCCGTCCGCGCCGCACTGGACGGCGGCCTCGAGCCCGCGGTACAGCGGGTCGGCGGCGTCCTTGGAGCGGCCCGCCCGGCGCAGCTCGGCGCCCAGGGCGACCAGCGCGCAGGCGAGTTCGTACGCCGCGGGCGATCGCTCCAGATGGCCGACGGACTCCTCCAGGAGCTTGACGCGCACGGAGCCCGACGCGACCCCGGCGGTGATCCGCAGGGCCTGCCCGACCGCCGACGCGGTGGCATACCTGCGGGCCCGCCGGACCGCCTCGTACGCGGTGGCCAGGGCACGCTCGGGGGCGTCGTCGGCCTCGGCGAGCGCGAGGTGCAGCTGCCAGGGGCACCAGGCGGGGTTGCGCATGCCCCGCGGGTCGAGGCGGCGGCCCGCGGCGGCGAGTTCGGCCGCCGCGTCCTTGGTGAGGCCGCGGGCGAGCAGCAGTTCGCCGTGCACGGCCTGCGCGTCGGGGAAGACGACGGCCGCGGGGAACGGCGCCCCGAAGCCGTACTCCTGCGCGGTGCGCGTGGCCTCGGCGACGCGGCCCCTGGCCAGCAGGATCTCGATGAGGATGCCGACGGCGTACCAGTGCGCGGGGGTTTTGGGACCCACCCGCTCGGCGATCCGCAGCCCGGCGCGCACGAAGTCCTCGGCTTCGGCGAGGCGTCCGCGGCGGTAGCGGATGTAGGCGAGCAGCGTGTACGCGAACGACAGGTGGGCGCCGCGCCAGCCCTGGCTCTCGAAGTCGGCGATCCCCGCGGCGAACAGTTCCTCGGCCCGTCCCGGCCGGTCGGCGTACAGGAAGGTCAGCGCCACCAGGACGGGCACCTCGAAGCCCCGGTCCTCCTCGGCCCAACCGAGCCCGCCGGCCAGGGCGCGCTCGGCGTGCCCGACGGCGGTGGCCGCGGGTTCGGCGCGCAGCGTCGCGTCCCAGGCGCGCAGCCCGATGATGTACCGCTCGGTCAGGTCGCGGCCGGGCAGCCGGTCGGCGAGGCGGGCCAGGCGCCGGGAGCGGGCGGGCGAGTCCGGTTCGTCGGCCCGGAAGGCGTCCCACATGAACTGCTCGGCCTGCATCCGGATCCGTACGCGCGGCTCGGTGGTCACGCGGATCTCCCGGGCGAGAGTGTCGGAGGCCTCGCCCAGGCGGTCGGAGTGGGCGAGGACCTGGGAGAGGCGGTAGACGATGCCGTGCCGCAGGACGGGGTCGGTGATGGGCTCCTCCAGGGCGGCGCGCAGGTGGTTGACGGTCGTGGCCGGTTCGGTCAGGAGGGAGGCACAGCCGAGTTCGTAAAGGACGGCGGCGCGGTCCTCCCAGGGAGGCGGTTCGCGCAGGGCGCGGGCGAGATAGCGGCGGGCGGCGTCGGGGGCGCCCGCGCGGACGGTCTCGCGGGCCGCGGAGCGCAGTTGCTGCACGACCCAGGTGTCGCCGTCGGGGTGCACTTCGAGGAGGTGGCGCGCGGCGGCGGACGCCCCGAGACCCGCGTTGATCACGGCCCAGGCCGCCTGGCCGTGCAGGGCGACGCGCACGCCCGCGGGGATGGCGCGGTAGACGGCGGTGGCGATCAGCGGGTGCACGAACTCCAGGGTGTGCACGCCGGTCAGGACGCGGGCGCGGCGCAGCCGGTCGGCGCAGTCGACGGCCTCCCGTTCGCCGATGCCCGCGACCGCCGCGGCCAGCGAGGGGGAGATGGAGGTGCCGAGGACCGCGCAGGCCCAGGCGAAGCGGACCGTGGA
>NZ_JBNNJZ010000504.1:0-5994 GCF_050270335.1 Streptomyces sp. NPDC059900 | reverse complement strand
CCCGCCGCCCCCGCCCCGCACCCGCGCCGCCGCCTCCCCGACGACCCCCTCGCCCCCCACTACGCGGCCATCGACATCGTCAGGCGCGGCGGCACGATCTCCGTCTCCGGCGTCTACGGCGGCGCGGTCGACCCGATGCCGCTGTTGACCATGTTCGACAAGCAGATCCAGGTACGCATGGGACAGGCCAACGTCCGGCACTGGGTGGACGACCTGCTGCCGCTCCTGACCGACGCGGACCCGCTCGGCGTCGACGCCTTCGCCACGCACCACATGCCGCTCGAAGACGGTCCGAAGGCGTACCAGATGTTCCAGGACAAGGAAGACGGCATGATCAAGACGCTGCTCAAGCCCTGAGCCCGCGGGTCCGACCGCGCGGTGCCGCCGGTGCGGCATCGCGGGATGTGAGGAAGGAGCGACAGGCGCTCATGGCACAGACCACAGAAAAAACCTTGGCCGGGCAGAGTGCGCTGGTCACCGGGGGATCGCGGGGCCTCGGCCTGCTGCTGGCCGACCGCCTGGCCGCCCGCGGCGCCACGGTGATCATCGCGGCCCGTGACGCCGGCGAACTCGCCTCGGCCCAGAAGAAGCTGCTCCACCGGCACCCCGACGTCGCCGTCCACACGGCGGTCTGCGACGTGCGTGACCAGGAAGCGGTGCATGCCGTCTTCCGGAGCGCCCACGACACCTGCGGCGGCCCCGACCTCGTCATCGCCAACGCGGGCATCATCCAGGTCGCACCGGTGGACGCCATCGGAGCCCAGGAGTTCAGGGACGCCATGGAGACCATGTACATGGGGGCCGTGCACACCTGCCTCGAGGCACTTCCGTATCTCAAGGACAGCGAGCACGGAGGCCGCCTCGGCGTGATCTCCTCGGTGGGCGGTCTGATGGGCGTGCCCCACCTGCTGCCCTACGCCGGCGCGAAGGCGGCGGCCGGCGTCCTGGCGGAGGGCCTGCACGCCGAGGCCGCCGCGAGCGGCGTCAGCGTCACCGCGGTCTATCCCGGTCTCATGCGGACCGGCTCGCACTTGCAGGCCGAGTTCGGCGGCGCGCGCAGCAAGGAGTTCGGCTGGTTCTCCGCGGCGGCGGGCGCGCCCCTCGTCTCCGTGAATGCCCAACGCGCCGCGGAACGCATCGTCAAGGCCGTGGCCGGACGCCGCACCCGGCTGGTCATGACGCCGCTGGCGCGCGCGGCCGACCTGGCGCACGGCGTGGCGCCCGCGGTGACGACCCGCCTCAACGGTGTGGTGGCGCGCCTGCTGCCGCAGGCACCTCACGGACGCCCGCGACGGCGCCGCGGCGCCGACGTTGAACCGCCTCATGGCGCGGTGAGCAGCCGATTCCAGTCGTGGGGCAGTGCCCTGAACGAGCAGGCCGCCGACGCCTATAACCAGCGGGAATCGTGACCCCGGCCTTCTATCTCCAACCCGCGTTGTTCCTAGAATGGCGGGGTGAAGGACATCGACGCGATCGCGGTGCTGCAGGATCCCGTGCGCCGCCGCCTGTACGAGTACGTGGCGGCCCAGGGCCGCGAAGTGGGCCGCAACGAAGCCGCCGAGGCGGCCGGGGTGGCGCGCACCCTCGCCGCGCATCACCTGGACAAGCTGGCGGACGCCGGGCTGCTCGAGAGCGGCAGCCGCCGCCTGACGGGCCGTTCCGGGCCGGGGGCGGGCCGCCCCGCCAAGGTGTACACGCGGGCGCGGACCGAGCGGTCGGTGTCGCTGCCCGCCCGCGACTACCGCACCGCCGCCGAACTCCTCGCCGAAGCCGCCGAACAGGCCGGTCTCGACGCCGGGCTCTGCGCCGCGGCGCGCCGCCGGGGCGAGGCGCTGCGCGGGTCGCAAGCACCCTGCGGCGACCTCGAAGAGGCCATGGAGATGCTGGCTGAGCGCGGCTACGAACCGCACCTGGAAGGCGCAGGCGAGGGCGCCCCGCGCGCCGCGGACGTGGCCGCCGATGCTGGCGCAGGCGCAGGCGCAGGCGCAGGCGCAGGCGCAGGCGCAGGCGCAGGCGCAGACGGTGCGCGTGCGGAGGGCGGGCCGGCAGTTCCCGTCCTGCGCATGCGCAACTGCCCCTTCCATGCCGTGGCCGAACGCTTCCCGCCGTTGGTCTGCGGCATGAATCTCGCGCTGCTCGAGGGCCTTGTCGGCGCGGACGGCCCGGTTCGCGCCCGCATGGACGCGAGGCCGGGGGAGTGCTGCGTGGTGCTCGAGTCTTCTAAAAACAATGACCATTGACATAGAAAAGCGCGGCATGCTGGGATAAGGCCATGACCGCATCCGCGCATGCCGCGCACCTCGCCGAGCTCAACATCGCCACGCTCCTCCACCCTCTCGACGACCCGCGCATCGCCCCCTTCGTCGACCTGCTCGACCCGGTCAACGCATCCGCCGACGGCGCACCCGGCTTCGTGTGGCGGCTCGTGGGGGAGGGGGAGACGGACGCCACCGCCCTGCGCCCGGCGGGCGAGGATGTCATCGTCAACCTCTCGGTGTGGGAGACCCGGGAGGCGCTGTGGGACTTCACCTACCGCAGCGGGCACCTGGAAGTGATGCGCCGGCGCCGCGAATGGTTCGAACGGCACGTCAAGGCGCACATGGTGCTCTGGTGGGTCCCCGCCGGTCACCTGCCCACGGTCGGCGAGGCCCTGGAACGCCTTGCGGACCTGCAAGCCCACGGCCCGTCCCCGCGCGCCTTCACCTTCGCCTCCTCCTACACCGCGGCCGAGGCCGCGCAGTACCTCCGGGCCGGGGACGCGGCAGCGGTGTAGGAACAGGCCACTCCGTCAGGGCAGTTGGCGCTCAGCGCAGCTGACGCAGGAAGACATCGGCCGCCGCGTTGTTGTCGCCGGCCACGAGGTTCCCGGCGGGGGAGTCGAAGACCACCGAGCCGCCGTCCTCGCTCACGCCGGTCCGCCGCCCGGGCTTGGTGTCCTCCGATACCGGCTCGCTCTCACCGCTGACGATCCGCACCTCCCCGGTCTCCATGTCCCGCAGGAAGACATCCGCGCTGCTGTCGCCGTCGTCCTCCGGGGCGAGGTTGGAGGCGGCGGAGGTGAACACCGCATAGCGCCCGTCCCGGCTCAGCGAGACATCGTCGCTGTCCCCGTCGGCCGGAGTGCCGTCCGGGGCGGCGCTGACCAACCGCATGCGCTTGGCCTCGCGGTCGTAGAGGAAGACGTTGTGCGAGCTGGTCGGGACCGGCCCCTCGGGCCGCAGCACCCGGGAGGACGAAGTGAACGCCACGAAGCGGGCGTCACCGCTGAGGGCGGCCCCCCAGGAGGGCGTCTTGCGGTTGTAGGCCTGCGGAATGCTGATCAGCTCCGTGGTGCCCTTCTCCCGGTCGCGCAGGAAGATGTCCGTCGCGGAGGAGTGGTCCTCCACCCCGGCCAGATTGGCGGTGTTGGAGGTGAAGGCGAGATACCGCCCGCCCGAGTCGCCCGCGAACGCGGGGGCGAAGGCGTCTCCTTGACCCTGCTGACCCGCGTTGTCCAGCTGCGCGAGCTCCGTGGTCTTCTTCTTGCGGTCATAGAGGAAAACGTCGTCCCGCTTGTTGGCATCCCCCTCCACCAGATCCTCGGCACCCGACGCGTACGCGACATAGCGGCCGTTGCCGCTGACCACCGGGTCGTACGTCAGATGGCTGCGCAGCCCGTCGTATAACGCGCCCGTCGCACTGATCCGCTGGGTCTTGCCGGTGTCCCGGTCGTGCAGAAAGACGTCGTCGAGGTCGTTGGGATCGCCGTTCACGAGATCGTCGGCCGTGGAGGTGAAGACCACGTACCGCCCGTCCGGGCTCAGCGACACCTCCCGTACGACACCGTGGCTCGCCTTTCCGTTGCTTCTGACGCTGACGCGCTCCGTTGTGCCGGTGCGCAGATCGCGGACGAAGGCGTCGGGCGTGCCGTTGGTGTCGTTCGCGACGAGATTGCGCGACGCAGAGACGAACGCGACGTAGCGTCCGTCGGCACTGATGGCCGGATTCGTGGACGCGGCATTGCCCTCGACGCCCTCCGGCCCGACGCTCACCCGCTCGGTGCGCGGCACGGCGGGATCGGCGGACGCGCCCGCGGGAGACAACACGGTCACGGCGCACAGAGCGGCGAGTGCTGCGCCGGCCCCTGTGACGCGCTGATGAACGGTCCTCATCAATTCCTCCTGCTGTCGACAGCGATCTCGATGTGCCGTCCGGGCACGCTCAGGAGGCCCGGGCACGCCCGGAAGGGGAGGGAACACACCCATGCGTGCCGCTCCCCGTGCGCTGTCGTACGCTGCCGTGCGCTGTCCCCCCGAGGGCCCGGCCCCGGCCGCTGCGAGCGGGCCGGCCCAGAAGGCGGACGCTTGCGCCGGACCCCCCGGTCATCAGCCGGATCGGCCAGTGGTCATGACCGGGTGCACCGTAGGCGAGCGAACACCGTGGGGCCCCGGGGGTCAATGAGCCGGGTGCCCTTCGCGGTGCGGATGCGTCGCTTGCATCAGCGGCACGGGGCGCTTCGGCGGACTTTTGTGCCGTCCTCACGCGGAATGGGCAACCATCACCGGCTGCTTCAGCCGAAACCAGCTCTGCCCGACCGCGGCCGCGAGCCGAAGCAGACTGGCCAACATGCCGCAGCCGGGGCTGAGGCGCCCGGAACGGAATAGGCCTGGCCAGTGATCAACTTCCCCCCTCCGCAGCGAATGTGACACACCGTACAAAGCTCGCAACCTTCGGTCGGCCCTGTCGTTGAAATGGCGAATGACGCCGATTCCGCACCGCTGTCGTATCGGGGACTCGGCGGATCCGCATTGACTCCGGCCACTGGAGCTACGGCATCTTGCACATCTCATTCCTGATCCACAATTCCTTCGGCTTCGGCGGCACGATCCGCACCACCATCAACCTCGCCAACGCTCTTGCCGAACAACATGATGTTGAGATCGTGTCGGTCTACCGGCACAGGGATTCGCCGGTATTCCCCGTTGATCCGCAGATCCGACTGCGACACCTGGTGGATCTGAGAAAGGGGACTCCGGGATACGAGGGGGACCTGCCCGAGGCCCGAAGACCCGCTGTCGCCTTTCCCCGGCACGAGACGCAATACCCGCACTACAGCAGGCTGACCGACCAGCGCATCGCGCAGCATCTGAGCAGCCTGAACAGCGACGTCGTGGTGGGTACACGGCCGGGCCTGAACGCGCACATCTGCATGCAGGCCAAGCGGGGGCCGCTGCGCGTGGGGCAAGAACACCTCACGTTCCACAATCACTCGCGCCCGCTGCGCCTCACACTGCGCCGGTTGTACCCGCAGCTGGACATGCTGACGACGACGACCTCGGCTGACGCGGAAACCTATCGCACACGCATGACGTTGCCGGGCGTACGCGTCGAGGCATTCCCCAATCCCGTCCCGGCGCCGCGAAGTGCCCCGCCCGGTGTCAGGGACAAAGTGGTGGTCGCTGCGGGAAGGCTCGTCCCCACCAAACGCTATGACCTTCTCATCCGGGCATTCGCCGCCGTCCGTGCCGTGCGTCCCGACTGGGATCTGCGCATTTTCGGCCCCGGCGTCGGGGGAGGCCACGGGTCGAAACTCCAGCGGCTCATCGAGGAACTGGGCATAAAAGACCACGCTTTCCTCATGGGTGCGGTTTCTCCCCTGGAGCCGGAATGGCTCAAAGCGGGGCTTGCCGCCAGCGCCTCGGATCATGAGTCCTTCGGCATGACCATCGTCGAAGCAATGCGATGCGGCGTGCCCGTCGTCTCCACCGATTGCCCGCTCGGCCCCAGAGAGATCATCTCTGACGGGATCGACGGGCGTCTCGTGCCCATGGGCGACGAGCAGGCCCTCGCCCGAAGCCTACTGGAACTCATCGAGGCAGACGAGCTCAGGCAGCGTATGGCCGAGGCGGCACGAAAATCCTCGGCGCGATACGAGCCGGCGCTCATCGCGGACCGCTTCGCCGACACCTGCGCGCAACTGACGACCCGGCACGGATCAAGCCGGTCCCTCAGAAC
>NZ_JBNNJZ010000503.1:0-6001 GCF_050270335.1 Streptomyces sp. NPDC059900 | reverse complement strand
GGCGTCAGGAACGTCCGGTTCCGCCCGTCCGACAGCGGCAAGTGCATCGGCATCGCCGATGACGCCACCACCGCGGGAGCCGAAGCGATCGCCGAGCGGTGTACCGGCGCACAGGACCAGCGGTTCCTGGTCAAGAAGGGCTGACCCTCCGCGCTGCGCCCGGCTGACCGGCGACGCGTGACCGCTGGATGGACCAAGCCACCGATTTGATCTCCCCGCGGCCGGGTAGCAGGGCGACATGGTCACCGAAAGCGCCGCTTCCCCGCAGGGCTACGTGCAGCCCGACATCGACGTCCAGGCCCTGGCCGAGTTGCTCGACGGCGAATACGCCGAGGTCCGCGACTTGGTGCGTACCAACCTGACGACGTACGCAGGCGTACTGGACGAGGCGGAGCAGCTCGGCTTCGACGAGTTCCGCGAGCGCGTGCGTGAGGTCGTGGTCGAGATGGCGGCCACGGGCCAGACCGGCATGGGTTTCCCGAAGGAGTACGGCGGGGGCGGCGACATCGGCGCCTCGATCGCCGCGTTCGAGACGCTCGCTTTCGGTGATCTGTCGGTTCTGGTGAAAGTCGGCGTGCAGTTCGGGCTCTTCGGCGGTGCCATCCTGCACCTGGGCACCAAGCGTCACCACGAGGCCTACCTGCCGCGTCTGATCACCGGTGAGCTGATGGGCTGTTTCGCGATGACCGAGACCGGACACGGCTCCAACGTGCAGGCCCTTGGCACCGTGGCCCGGTACGACGCCGCAAGCCAGGAGTTCGTCATCACCACCGGCACGGACCAGGCGCGCAAGGACTACATCGGCAACGCGGCCCGGCATGCCGAGCTGGCGGTCGTCTTCGCCCAGCTGGAGGTGGACGGAGAGCAGCAGGGGGTGCATGCGTTCGTCGTGCCGGTCCGGGTGGACGGTGAGGTGGCCCCCGGTGTCCGGATCGAGGACGACGGCCGCAAGATGGGCCTCAACGGCGTGGACAACGGCCGGATCTGGTTCGACGGCGTACGGGTGCCGCGCGAGGCGCTGCTCAACAAGTTCGCCGACGTCACGCCCGAGGGGGTCTACCAGAGCCCGATCGACAATCCGGGGCGCCGCTTCTTCACCATGCTGGGCACGCTGGTGCAGGGGCGGGTCAGCGTCGCGGGCGGCGCGGTCAACGCCGGCAAGGTCGCGCTGACGATCGCCACCAAGTACGCGGACCGGCGGCGGCAGTTCGAGGCGTCGTCGGACGGCGAGGAGCAGGTGCTGCTCGACTACGGCATGCACCAGCGCCGACTGCTCCCGCTCATCGCGCGCACCTACGCGCTGCACTTCGCCCAGGACGTCCTGCGCACCCAGCTGCACGAGGTCTTCTCGGGGGACGGGGACGACGAGCAGGCGCGGCGCGAGCTGGAGGCGCGGGCCGCGGGCACCAAGGCGCTGGGCACCTGGCATGCCACGCGCACGATCCAGGAGTGCCGCGAGGCGTGCGGGGGCGCCGGATATCTCGCCGCCAACCGGTTCGCCGCCCTGAAGGCAGACAGCGACGTCTTCGCAACGTTCGAGGGCGACAACCACGTGCTGCTCCAGTTGGTGGCCAAGGGGCTGCTCACCCATTACGCGAGTGAGTTCGAGAGCATGGACCAGCTCGGCATGGTCCGCTATGTCACGGGTCTTGCCGTGGAGACGGTCATCGAGAAGACCTCGGCGCACAAACTCCTGGAACGCGTACGGGACTTGCTGCCGGGCGGCGACGAGTGGGACCAGGAGGCGGGCCTGTTCGATTCGGAGTATCAGCTGGCCATGCTGCGCTACCGCGAGGAGCACATGCTCGCCGGTGCGGCGCGCCGCCTCAAGCGCGGCATGGACCAGAAGGCTCATCCCGGCGTCGTCTTCTCCCAGGTGCAGGACCACGTCATCGCGGTGGCCCACGCGCATGTCGAGCGGCTGGTGCTCGAGGCGTTCGTCGACAAGATGCGCGAGCTGCCCGACGGCGACAACAAGGTCGCGCTGGGGCTGCTGTGCGACCTCTTCGCCCTCTCCACGATCGAGGCGGACCGCGCCTGGTTCATGGAGCACGGCCGGCTGACACTGCAACGCTCCAAGGCGATCAGCCGCGAGGTCAACGCCCTGTGCCGAAAGGTCCGCCCGCTGGCGACCGACTTCGTCGACGCCTGGAACATCCCGCCGCAACTGCTGCGCTCCCCCGACCTGGTGGGCTGAGCGGGCCGGCCACGGCCTGCCGTACGGGCTGACAATCGACACCGCGGATCAGCACACTGAGCGCATGCGCTATGAGGAGAAGGCGAAGCTCACCGCCGCGAAGCTGCTGGTGCCGTTGGGCATCCTGGCCGTCTCCCCCGTGCTGCTGGTGGCCGGGGCGCCGCTTCGGCACCGCTACCTGCGCTACCTCTACCGGGACGGGGCGCCGCTGGTCCTGGACAAGAAGCACGGGCAGATCACTGTCCACTGGTTCGTCGTCAGCAACTTCCTTTTCCTCTGGCTGTGCTGGCCCACGGAGGCCGTCGCCCGCCTCCTCGCGCGCCGGGGTCGGGCACGAGGCCGGGGTCGGGCATGAGGGGTTGAGCGATCAGGCAGGCGGGGGCGGGTTTTCCATGCGGGTGAGCCAGGTGGTGAGCAGTCCTTCGAGGGATTCGCTCTCGGTGCGCGTCAGCAGGTCGAGCAGGCGGCGTTCGTTGTGCATGTGCTCGGTGAACGCCCGGTCGATCAGTTCGCGTCCGGGCCGGGTGAGGGCGACGATCCGGCCGCGCTGGTCGTCGCCGGAGCGGCGGCGGGTGACCAGACCGGCGCGCTCCAGGCGGTCGATCCTCTTGGTCATCGCACCGGTGGTGACCATGGTGTGGGCGGCGAGTTCGCCGGGCGCGCGCTCGAAGGGCTCACCGGCGCGGCGCAGGGCGCACAGGACGTCGAACTCCCCCTCGCTGAGGCCGTATCGGCCGTAGACAAGGCACAGCTCTTCGGTGAGCCGGCCGGCCAGGCGGTGCAGGCGGCCGATCACGCCCTGCGGGGTGACGTCGACGTCCGGCCGTTCGCGGCGCCAGTCGGCCTGGATGCGGGCCACGCGGTCAGGCGGTTTCGGATCGTCCATGCACTCCACTATAGCTTCCCGGGAAGCTACATTTGCTTCCATGGAAGCTAATCTGCGCTGGGTGGCCCTGACCGCCGTCGCACCGGTGGCCTGGGGAGCCAACTACTTCGTCACCCATGAGTTCCTGCCGGCGGACCGCCCGTTCTACGGGGCCGCCCTGCGGGCACTGCCCGCCGGTCTCATCCTGCTGGGCCTGTGCCGGCAGCTGCCGCGCGGCGTGTGGTGGTGGCGGTCGGCAGTCCTCGGTCTGCTCAACGTGAGCGTGTTCTTCGTGCTCGTCTACGCCGCTTCCCAACTGCTGCCGACGAGCATCGCCTCGACGGTCATGGCGCTGTCGCCGCTGGCGATGATGCTGCTCGGCTGGGCGATGGTCGCCGAGCGGCCCGGCAGCACGCACCTGGCCGGGGCCGCGATCGGGCTCGGCGGGGTCTGTCTGATGCTGTTCACCGGGACTACGGAGGCGAGCGTGCCGGGAGTGCTCGCCTCGGCCGCGGCCATGCTGATGTCGTCCTTCGGCTACATCCTGGCCAAGCGGTGGAGCGCGGGCATCGACGTACTCGCCTCGACCGCCTGGCAGCTCACCGCCGGAGGGCTGTTCCTGCTGCCGGCCGCCGCGGCCGTGGAGGGCCCGCCGCCCGCCCTCAGCGCACCTCAGTTCCTTGCGTTCGGCTACGTCGCCCTGGTCGCCACCGCGCTGGCCTTCGTCGCCTGGTTCACCGGGCTGCGGCATCTGCCCGCGGGGACGGTGGGCCTGGTGGGGCTGCTCAATCCGGTCACCGGTGTGGTGCTGGGCACGATGGTCGCCGGGGAGATGCTGACACTCCAGCAGCTGTGCGGCCTGGCACTGGTCCTGGCCGGGGTGGTCCTGGGCCGGCCCGCACGCACAGCCCGGGGGCAGAGCGGTCCGCGCTCCGCCCCTCCGGCACCCGAAGGACGTCCCGCTCCCGGATCCGCCGCACGCAATCCGCGGTGAGGGCCGACAGCGAATCAGAAGCGCGGGAGCAGGCATCCGGCCCGCCGAACTGCCGTCGGGGTTCCGCAGGGGCATAAGGGACTGAGAGCCCCGGTGCCAGCCGGCTCACTACCCGGTTCGGGCCGAACCACTACCTGGTTCTGCCCGCCGCACTACCCGGTTCGTTCTGGCTCGATCAGGCGGCTTCGGTCCCAGCGTAGCTGTGCGCGACGTCACGGCGTGCTACCGGACACATCCGACCGCACGGCCGACGCTACGCGCCTCCTTGCGGCCCAACTGCTCCGATTGATCGGCAGGTTGGGTACCGACCACGGTTCGTCCAGGTCAGCGCCCCGCCCGCCCCCTCCAGGTCCGGCGGGCCGGCCCGGCCAGAGCGGCCTGCCGCGCCGCGCGTCCGACCGGCGCCCGCGCACCCTCCCGGCCTTCTCCTCGCCCCGCGGCACTTCTCCGCTCCCCGGGAAAACGCGTACTCCATGCATGTACTGAGTTGAGAGTGACGGCTGTTCCCGACGCCTAGCGGCAAGTCAACCCGCATTTTCGGCCAACCGGACACTCCTTGCCGGAAGTTGGTTTCTGTAAAGCCGGGGTCCCGTTTCGCCAGCACGCGTACACATACGGTCGTCAAGCAGACGCAAACCGGATGACGATCGACCATTCGCAACTTACGCAGTCCGGCCAACCCGCAAGTTTTGTAACAGAATTAATGTTTTACAAGGCCTGTTCCCAGCATTTAGTGTGAGCGCTCAGAAAGAGACGACTCGCCGGTATCAGGAATTCACCTCCGGGCCCGATGGTCCGGACCAGCTGATCGCAGACCCGGCCAGTCAAAACGGGGAGAGTGTAAAGGTATGTTCGGGAAACTTTTTATGGTGACCCAGCTCATAGTTCCACGCTGCTGACACCTTCTGAGCGCTGGCAGGGGCACCGCGCGCAGCCGCGCGTCCCCCCCTCCGTCGCAGGCGACCGCCCATCTGCGCATGTCATGCACGGCATGCACGTGATGCGCGCCTGAGCGCTTTCCGGCCGGGACGGAACCCGCGCACCGCGTTCCGTCACGCCCTTTTCTTTCCAGCGCTCCCTGACTGTTTTCGCACGACGGTAAACGGCCGACGGTCGATTTGTGCTGCCCTTTCGGCACGACCATTTCCGGTCCGGGCTTCAGCGGATTCCATCGAAGCCTTTCCAGTGACGCACCCAACAGTTAACGGATTCCAGGTCAGAGAATGATGACGAACCCTACGGGGCCCAAGGAATTGTCCCTGTCAGACATGCTGAGCGCGGCCGTGGTCGCCCAGCCCGACCGTATCGCCGTCTTCTGCGGCGCGGAGAGACTGACTTTTCAGCAGCTCGGTGAGCGGAGCGGAAACACGGCGGACCGGCTGCGGCACCTCGGTGCCACGGCCGGTGAACCGGTCGGCATTTTCATGCAGCCTTCCGTCGACCTCATGGTGAGCGTCTGGGGCGTCCTGCGCGCGGGCGCCGCCTATCTGCCGCTGTCGCCCGAGTATCCCGACGAACGCGTGCGCTACATGGTCGCGGATTCCCGGACCAAGGTCATCCTGACGGACCAGTCCCTGGTCGCCCGCCTCGCCGCGATGACCCCGCCCGAAACGAAGATCGTCACCGTCGCCCCGGCGCACACCCGCCGGCAGACGGAACCGCGGACGGCAGCAGACGCGAACACCCTTACCGAATCGCCCAGTTCGCAGGCTCCCGCACCGGCAGGCCCCGACGACCTCGCCTACGTCATCTACACCTCCGGCAGCACGGGCAACCCGAAGGGCATCGGGATCGAGCACCGCAGCATCGTCCACCAGATGCGCTGGATGGCCGACGAACAGGGCCTGGACCGCACGAAGACGGTGCTGCAGAAGACGCCGCTGAGCTTCGACGCCGCCCAGTGGGAGATCCTCGCGCCCGCCTGCGGCGCCGGCGTGGTGATGAT
>NZ_JBNNJZ010000502.1:0-6015 GCF_050270335.1 Streptomyces sp. NPDC059900 | reverse complement strand
CTGCGGGCACGCTCACCGGTTCGCCGTCCGGCCCGCCGGCCTGGATCCGCAACAGGTCCAGGTCGGCCAGGCCTTGCGTACAGGCCCGTAGCAAGTCCCCTTCAGCGTAGGGGAGGTCAGGTCGGTCGTCAGTTGCAGCCGTCGGAAGCGGGCGCGGCACAGCGCCGGACGGGTGCGCCTCGACCCGCAGATTCACCTCGGCCTGTCCGTGCGCCGCCAGCTCCACCGACCAGACGAGGCGGCACTCGGTGCTGTCGGTCTCGGCCGCCGCTTCGTCCGGTGCGGGGGTGGCGACGACCGACGTACGGGAGTGCCAGTCGCCGCGCCGGTAGGCGAACTCGACGCCGCGCGGCGTCATGTCGACGGTACGGGCTGCGTCCGGCTTCGGGTAGGTGCGGTGGTCGGAGCGCAGCTCGAACTGGTCGGCGAAGTCCGCGTCGACCCGCAGTGCGAGGCGGGCGGTCATCGCTTCCGGTCGGTTGCTGACGATCCGCAGCCGCTCGGTGAAAACACCCGCGTCGACGGCCTGTTCACGGAAGACGGTGTAGGCGGGCGGTTCGTCGCGGGTGCCCGCCGGGGTGAGCACACAGGTGGCGCGCGGCCCTTCGGACGCCCCGGCCAGGACAGCCGGGGCCGTCCCGTCGACGGTCAGCTGCCAGCGGCTGAGGTGGCGGGCGTCGCGCAGGAAGAGGCCGTCCGGTGACGCGCCCGCGCTGCCGTTGATCGCGCCGTCGGAGCCGAGTGAGACGAAGGTGCCGTCGCGTACGAGCAGAACCCGGTCGGAGGCCGTCATTCGGCGCTCTCCTTGCTGTGCGGAGGCCGGGACAGGTCCAGGGCGAGCGCGGCGGTCCAGGCGAAGTCGCGGGTGCCGCGGCCCTCGCCGGTGTACGGGTCGACGTACTCGGCGAAGCCCGATGCGCCCGCGGCGGAGAGGAAGGCGGCGCGCAGCCGGTCGGCCTGCTCGGCGGCGCCGTGGTGACGCAGGCCCCGCTCGACGAGCCAGGCCGTGTTGAACCAGGCGGGTCCGCGCCAGTAGCGGGAGCGGTCGAAGGCGTGGCCTGCCAGGTCGTAACTGGGCACCAGGGCGGTGGCGTCGGTGCGGAAGTGCCTGCTGTCGAGCGTGGTGAGGAGGCTGTCGGTGACCTGGGCGGGAAGGCCCGGCACGATCAGCGGGATCAGGCCCGACACGCTGCGTTCGGGGATCAGTTCGCCGCCCACCAGGTCCCGGACGAGGAACATGCCCGCCGCCGGGTCCCACAGCCGTTCGACCAGGGTTTCGGTCAGGGCCGCTGCCCGCTCGTGGTGCTCGGCGGGATCGGCGCCCACGGCACTGGCGATCCTGGCGAGCGCGTGCTCGCCGGCGATCAGCAGGGCGTTGACGCCGGGATCCTCGACGGCGAAGGCGTGCGTTCCGGCGCGGTCGGCATATCCGGAGTCGCGGTAGTCGACGGCCAGGCGGACGTAACGCCCGTAGTCGAGGTCGGTGGGGCGGTCGGCGGCGGCGCCGTGGTCGAGGTCGGCGCGGCGGAACGATCCGGGCGCGGCGGGCTCGACGCGCGCGAGGGGCGCTTCCCAGCACGGGCTGTTGTCCATGCCCGGCTCCCAGGGGTGGACCATCGCGGCGAGCCCTTGTCCGCCCAGATCACGCCGGGAAGTGAGGTAGCGGTGCCAGGCGGCAAGGCGCGGGTAGACCCGGGCGAGGAAGCCGCGGCGGGCGGACTCGGCGGGGTCGGCCTCGTGCACCAGCCAGGCGGCCAGGGCGTGCACGGGAGGCTGCACGATGCCCGATGTCTCGGGTGCCCGCGGGGCGCCGGCGGCGTGTCCTGCCCGCGAGGACTGCCAGAAGTCGGGGCTGGGGAAGTAGGCGTCCAGAGGCACCGACGGGTTGAAGACGATGTGCGGGATGCGTCCGTCGTCCCACTGGGCGCCCAGCAGTGTCTCCAGCTCCCGCTGGGCGCGGCGCACGGACAGGTGGCGCAGGCCGATGGCGATGAAGGCCGAGTCCCAGCTCCACTGGTGCGGGTAGAGCGTGCGCGAGGGCACGGTGGCGCCGCCGGTCCAGTTGCCGAGCAGCACGCGGGCCGCGCCGCGCCGCAGTCCCGCGCCGCCGGGATCGGTGGTGGGGCCTGCGCCGGGCCCCACCACGGTGTCGCCGAGAAGGGCTGTCATGCTCCGGCACCCCGCAGGAAGCCCGGGATGGAGCGGACGGCGTCCACGGGGTCGCCGGTGAGCCGGCATTCGGCGGCGAGGTAGCCGTCGTAGGAGATGGCGTGCAGGGCGGAGAGCCAGGCCTGCCAGTCGAGGTGTCCGGCGCCGGGCTGGAAGCGGTTGGAGTCCGAGACCTGGGCGTGGCCGATGTAGTCGGCGTACTTGAGGATCGAGGCGGCGGGGTCCGCCTCCTCGATGTTCATGTGGTAGCTGTCGATGCCGATCTTCACGGAGTCCAGGCCCACGGCGGAGAGCAGGTCGGCGGCCTGTTCGAGGCGGTTGACCATGTGGTCCTCGTAGCGGTTGAGGGGCTCCAGGTAGAGCTGGACCCCTTGCTTCCTGGCGTGCTCGCCCAGCTCCGTGAGGCCGCTGAGCAGGACCTCGCGGTCCTCGTCGGCGCTGCGCGGGGCCTCGAAGGGGGGCAGCCGACTGGAGAACATGCCGTACGACGCGGGGGTCTGCGCGCCCCGGCCGCCGATCTCTGCGATCACGGTGAGCTGGGACTTCATCTGCTCGATGGCGTCACGGCGCAGGTCGGGGTCGAAGGCGCCGAAGAAGTGCAGCATCTCGACGCAGACGGTGGGCATGACGACGCCGTCGGCGAGGGCCTGCTTCAGCTCGGGAAGCCGGGACGCGAAGTGCAGGTCTCCCTTGGCGCGCAGCTCGATGGCGTCGTATCCGGCGGCCTGCGCGAACTCCCACTTCTGCTGAAGGGTGTCGCCCGGGAGCAGTTGTTCCTGTGCGGCGGTCTTGAACACGGGGGCCTCTCAGAATTCCAGGACGACCTGAAGAGCGTCCGCGGGGCGCTCGTCAAGAAGGACATACGCGTCGGCCGCCTCGGCGACCGGGACGACATGACTGACCAGGGACTCGACGTCGACCCGGCCTTCGGCGACGAGCCGCAGGAAGGTCCGCTGGAGGCGTTCGACGCTCCAGCGGTGGGACAGCTGCGGGGGCACGCCGCCGATCTGGGAGCAGATCAACTGGGCGCGGTTGTGGTGGAATTCGTCGCCGAGCCGCAATCCGATGCCGTCTCCCTGGTAGAAGCCGGAGGCCACCACACGGCCGCCCACGGTGACACAGCGCAGCGCCTCCTGGAGGGCGGGGTGGACGCCGCTGATCTCGATGGCGACATCGGCGCCCGCTCCGGCGGTGGCCTCGCGGATCTGCTCGGCGACCGCGTCGGTGCGGGCGTTGAGGGTGCTGTGGGCGCCGTACTGCTTCGCCGTGTCGAGGCGTCCGTCGATGGCGTCGACCGCGGTGACGCGGGCGCCGTTGAGCTGGGCGAGCCGCGTGGTGATCAGGCCGATGACGCCCTGCCCGAAGACGGCGACGTCCTCGCCCAGGTGGATGTCGGCGGACAGGACCGCGTTGTAGGCGATGGCGCCGACGCGGGCGAAGGACCCGGCCAGCGGTGCGAGACCGGCGGGCAGGGTGTGGCCCGCCATGCGTTCGGCGGGCACGATGCCCTCGCTGCGGTGGCCCCAGATGCCCCACACCAGGTCTCCGACGGCGGGTATGGCAGGCGTGCCGACCAGTTCGGGGGAGACCTCGGTGACCTCGCCGACCTCGGAGTAGCCCCAGCCCACGACGGGGTATTCGATCCCGGCGGCGCCGTCGCGGAACAGCCGGGCCCCGGGGTCCCAGGTGCGGGTCAGATACGGGTTGGTGCCCCGGTAGGCGGTGAGTTCGGTGCCGGCGGAGATGCCCGAGTAGAGGGTGCGGACCCGCAGATGTCCGGCGGGCAGCGGGGCACTTGCGTGCTCGGCCACCTCGACCTGACGGGGGCCGGTGAATTGGACGACGCGTTCCACGAAAAGGCTCCGAGGGCTCGGGAGTGTGGTGAGAGCTGGGATCCGGGGCACCGCAGGGCGCCGCGACCACCGGATACGTCGAGACTATCTCGAACTTATGTCTTGTCAACAAGCAAAAGAGGTGCTGAGATGTGTGCCCAGTAGACATAAGTCGGCGAGTCGATGAGGACTGAACATGCGCATGAGGACCCGCCGATCGAGCGGCCGATCGAAGGCGATCGCCTCGGGTCTCGCGGCGGCACTGGGAATGGCGGCACTGGCCGGCTGCGCCGGTAACAGCCAGAGCGGACCGGCCAAGGCCGACAAGCACATCACCGTGTGGTCGCAGGAGAACCTGACCCCGCGCGTGGACGCCACCGAGAAGATCATCGACCGCTTCGAGAAGAAGACCGGCATCAAGGTCGACCTGGTCGGCGTGGACGAGGCCCAGATGCCTCAGCTGATCATGTCGGCCGCCGCCTCCGGCAAGCTCCCGGACGTCATCGGCGCGGCCCCGATGGGCCAGACCTGGCAGATGTACAGCAACGGCCTGCTCAACACCGACATCCCCCGCCAGATCGTCAAGAAGCTCGGCCGCTCCACGTTCAACGCCAACGCCCTCGACCTCACCTCCGACGGCGCCACCCGCCTCGGTGTCCCCTCCGACGCCTGGCTCCAGCTCCTCGCCTACCGCAAGGACCAGCTCGAGCAGGCGGACCTGCCGGCCCCCGACACCTACAAGAGCCTGCTCAAGGCCGCCGAGGACCTGACCACCAAGGGCCGCGACGGCATCTCCGCCGCCACCGACCCCAGCGACGTCTTCACCCAGCAGAGCTTCGAAGGCCTGGCCCTGGCCAACGACTGCCAGCTGGTCGACGACAAGCGGCAGGTCGACCTCGGCTCACCGCAGTGCGCCACCGCCTTCAAGACGTACGCCACCCTCGCGGACAAGTACGGTCCGCCCGGCACCCAGACCGTGGACTCCACCCGCGCCACCTACTTCGCGGGCAAGTCGTCCATGGTCATCTGGTCGTCCTTCCTCCTCGACGAACTTGCGGGACTGCGCAAGGACGCCCTGCCCAGCTGCGCCGAGTGCCGCAAGGACCGCAAGTTCCTGGCCGACAACACCGGCATCACCACCGCGCTCGGCGGTCCTGCGGGCAAGAAGCCCGCCCAGTTCGGCGAGATCACCTCCTGGGTCACCACCAAGACCGCGGAGAGCGACGCATCGCGCCAGTTCATCGAGTACATGATGGGCGCAGGCTACGAGGACTGGTTCGGCATGGCCCCCGAAGGCAAGATCCCGGTCCGCGGCGGCACCGCGGACGACCCCGGCAAGTACCTGGACGCCTGGCGTTCCAGCGACATCGGCGTCGACCGCCGCGAGCCCATGAACGAGGCCTTCTCCGACAAGCTCCTGGACCAGCTCGCCGACGGCGTCAGCAACATGCGCCGCTGGGGCATCAGCCAGGGCGAGGGAGCCCTCGTCGGCGCGACCAACGGCGAACTGCCCGTGCCCAAGGCCATCGGCTCCATGACCAGCGGCCAGAGCTCCCCGCAAGAAGCGGCACGCGAGGCACGCGACGAAGTGGCCGCCCTGCAGAAATCCCTCCGCTAGCCGCCGCCCCCACCGACAGCCGCCCCCAGCCGGCGGCCCGCACCCAGGCACACCGAGGTACTGACCCATGAGCACTGCCCAGAGCGGCGCGACGAAGCGCCGCACCGCAGCCAGCACCCCCGAGCCGCCACCGGCCGGCGGGCAGCCGGAGCGCAAGAAGTCCCGCCCGCCGAGCGCCACGGGCCGCGAGAACCGCGCCGGACTCGCCTTCGTCACCCCCACCTTCGTGGTCGTGCTCGTCGTCGTGATCCTGCCGATCCTGTGGACGGTGCTGCTCGCCTTCCAGAACGCCAAGCTCGTCGACATCCAGGACATGGGCCTGCTCGGCAACTGGACCCTGGACAACTTCGCCCAGGTCTTCGGCTCGGCCGGATTCTGGTCCAGCCTCTCCACGAC
>NZ_JBNNJZ010000501.1:0-6040 GCF_050270335.1 Streptomyces sp. NPDC059900 | reverse complement strand
CTGCGGATCTTCCGCGACCGGTCCTTCAGCCTCGTCAACTCGGCCAGCCTGCTGATGTTCGTGGGCCTGTACGGATCACTGTTCCTGCTGACCCAGCTCCTCCAGATGGTGATGGGCTACTCCCCGCTGGAGGCAGGCCTGCGCACCCTGCCGCTGTCGGCGATGCCCATCGCCGTGGCACCGCTCGCGGGTGCGCTCTCCGACAGGATCGGCAGCCGTCCCGTGGTCGCCATCGGCATGGCCTGCCAGACGACGGGCCTCGTCTGGCTCGCGGCGGCAATCGGCCCGGACAGCGGTTACGGGGTCCTGGTCACGCCGCTCGTCCTCATCGGCGTCGGCATGGCGCTCTTCTTCTCCCCGGTGGCCAGCCTCGTCATGAGCCGCGCCGCCCCCGCGGAGGAGGGCATCGCCTCGGGGGTCAACAACGCGCTGCGCCAGCTCGGCGGCGTACTGGGCGTGGCCCTGATGGGCGCGGTGTTCGCGGCACTGGGCGGCTACGGCTCGCCGCGGGATTTCACCGACGGCCTCGTGCCCGCGCTCTGGATCGGCGCCGCCGTACTGGCGGTCGCCTGCGCGCTCACCCTCGCCATCCCGCGCGGGCCCGCCCCCGTGGCGGCCCCGGCGGCCGGGCCCGACGAGGCCAACCGCCGTGTCGTACGGCGGCTGTTCGACGAAGTCCTGGACGGGCAGGACCTGTCGGCGATCGAGGAGATCTACCACCCCGACGCCGTCGACCACGCCCCGTTCCCCGGCGCGCCGGCCGGTCTTGAGGGGGTCCGCCACAGCATCACCGAGGTGCGCGGCGCCTACGTCGACCTCGCGTACCGCATCGAGGCGATCGAGAGCCGCGGCGAGACCGTGCACGTCACGGTCCACTTCCAGGGGCGGCCGACCAGGCGGCTGCTGAGCCAGCCCGGCACGAAGGGCGCGGTGCACACCGTCCAGGACCTCACCTTCCGCATCGCCGGAGGGCTGATCGCCGAGCGCTGGGCCGACCGCCCCGTTCCCTGCCCCGACCCGCTGAACTGCCACAACGGCCAGAACGGCCAGAACGGCCACAACGGCCAGAACACAGCACGTGACTTACCCCTGCACCCCGCTGCCCACGGAAAGGAATGACGACCGATGGCCACCGCACAGCACGCGATCATCGCCGGGGGAGGCATCGGCGGTCTCGCCGCCGCCGTCGCCCTGAACCAGGCCGGGATCAAGGCCACCGTCTACGAACGCGCCGAGGAACTGCGCGTGGGCGGGGCGGGACTCCACCTGTGGACCAACGCCATGCTGGCCCTGGAGAGCCTGGGTCTGACCGAGGGGGTGCGCGAGACCGCCCCGGTGCAGCAGTTCTGCGAATTCCGCACCTGGCGCGGCGGTCTGCTCGCCTCCTGGCCGGTGGGCGAGTTCGC
This sequence comes from Streptomyces sp. NPDC059900, assembly GCF_050270335.1. Lineage (NCBI taxonomy): Bacteria > Bacillati > Actinomycetota > Actinomycetes > Kitasatosporales > Streptomycetaceae > Streptomyces > Streptomyces sp. NPDC059900. Next base: position 4,634 of record NZ_JBNNJZ010000501.1, on the reverse strand, counting down.
GGACCGGTTCGGCCAGCCGACCGTGGCCATCGCCCGGTCGGCGCTGCACGAAGTCCTGCGGACAGGACTGACCGACACCACGATCCACACGGGTGTCGCGCTCGACGGATTCGACCAGGACGCCCGGGGAGTGACCGCGCGCTTCAGCGACGGCAGCACCGACCGCGCGGACCTGCTTGTCGGCGCCGACGGCGTCGGCTCTGCCGTCCGCGCGCAGCTCCTGGGCAACTCGCCGCCGCGCTACGCGGGTTGTGTCGCCTGGCGCGGCATCGCCGAACTCGGCCCGGACACGATCCCGGCGGGCAGCTTCCGCTCGATCTTCGGGCGCGGCACCCGTTTCGTCTACTACGACATCGCGCCGGGCCGGGTGCACTGGATGAGCGTGGAGAACGGCCCGGCGGGCGGCGCCGACGATCCCGGCGTACTGGAGACCATCGCCCGGCGCCACCTCGGCTGGGCCGACCCCGTCCAGCGGATCATCGCCGCGACGGACGAATCCACGGTGATCCGCAGCGACATCGTCGACCGTGCCCCCGACGCCAGTTGGGGCCAGGGGCGCGTGACGCTCCTGGGCGATGCCGCGCACCCCATGTCCTTCAACGTCGGACAGGGGGCCTGCCAGGCGATCGAGGACGCCGTGATCCTGGCCGAACGGCTGCGCGCGGACGAGACCGTGCCGGCCGCGCTGATGGCCTACGAGAAGGAGCGCAAGCCGCGTACGGCATCCATGCAGAAGGCCGCCCACCTTCTCGGGAAGCTCGGCTCCTGGTCGAATCCGGTCGCCGTCGGCGCCCGTCAGGTCCTGATGCGGGCCGGGTGGGAGAGGGGTGCGTTCAAGGCCATCGAGGCCGACGCCCGCTACGGCACACGCTGGGCCTCCGCGGCCACGTCACCCGCGGTGTGACGGAAGCGTTCGTATGGAACGGTGTGGCATACGTTGAGAATTGACGGAAGCGGTCCTCCGGATCCCACGGGGGACCGCACATTTTTTTGCGTGTGATTTACCTCGCGAAAGGATGCTCGATCTCTGTGCCGAGCACCCCTTCTGCGATAATCCGTACAACAGCTCCAATCCAGAAGGTGCTCAGGGCTTGCGAAATTGCGAATAATTCACGCCACGGGGGATTACGGATGAATATCGCATTCCAAGTGCTCGGGCCTGTTGAACTGCGTATAGATAGCCAGCAGATCGATCTGGGCCCGGCACGCCAGCGTAGTTTTCTTGCGGCTCTCCTCATAGAGCCCCAGCAACCCGTTTCCATCAACACACTCATCGACCGCGTCTGGGCCGGTCATCCGCCTGACGGCGTCCGCAGCGTCGTGTACACGTACATCGCGCGACTGCGCCGCATCCTCGCGTCGGCCAAACCCGAGGGCGGCCACCCCATCCGGCTCCTTCGCGACTCGTCCGGCTACCGCCTCGACGTCACGCCCGCACACGTGGACCTGCACCGGTTTCGGGGCTGCCTCGCCCGCGCCCGCGCCATGGATCCGCACGATCCGCGGCGCTGTCACGTCCTGGGCGAGGCGCTCGAACTGTGGAAGGGCGAGGCGCTCGCCGGCCTCGACAACGCCTGGGCCACCCGGCTCAGGCACAGCCTCCAGCAGCTCAAGAACGACGCCCTGGCCGAATGGGCCGAGGCCGAGCTGCACGCGGGGCGCAGCGCGACCGTCATCTCCGAGCTGCGGTATGCCCTGTTGCAGGAGCCGCTCGCCGAACTCCTGCACGAGCAGCTGATCCGGGCCCTGCTGCACTCGGGGCAGCGGGCGGAGGCCCTGAGCCAGTACGAGCGGGCGCGCCGCGTCATCGCGGACGAGCTCGGCTCCGATCCCGGCCACGGGCTGCGGGAGCTGCACCGCCAGGCGCTCGCCGGGACGCTGCCCGCGCCGCCGGAATCGGTCCATGCCCGCGCGGAGGCCGTGGCCGCCCCGCCGCACGGCGCCGAGGAGGAACACGGCGCGCGCCCGCGGGAGACGGCGGCGCCCGGGCCCAGCCTGCTTCCGGGGAACGTCGCCGACATCTCGGGACGCGAGAAGTACCGCGAACTGATTCACCGGGCGTGCACCGAGGAGCGGTCACGGCCGACGCTCCTCGTGCTCGTCGGGGGAGCGGGGGTGGGCAAATCGGCCCTCGCGGTGAACGTGGCGCGCGGGATGGGCGCGCACTATCCGGACGGCACGCTCCTGGTCGACCTGCGGGGCAGCGGCGACCGGCCGCTGAGCGGCACCACGGCGGTCCTGCGCGTGCTGCGGGCCATGGGGGCCGAGCCCGGCGAGGGCCGTGACCTCGACGAACTGGTGACACTCTATCAGTGCAGGCTGCGCGGCAGAAGGATGCTGCTCGTCCTGGACGACGCCGCGGACGACGGGCAGATCCTGCCCCTCCTCTCGAACGAGCCGGGCTGCGGCGTCCTGGTGACCAGCCGCAGGCCGTCGCTGCGTCCCGTCGGCGCCCGCGTCCTGCCGGTGGGCCCGCTGTCGTACGAGGACGGCCTCCAGCTGCTCCGGGACCTGCTGGGAGAGCAGCGTGTCAGGGCCGAACCGGCGGCCGCCCGCGAGCTGGTGGAGCTGTGCGAGGGGCTGCCGCTGCCGTTGCGCGCGGTCAGCAACCGCCTCCTCGCGCGTCCGCACTGGTCGCTGCGGATCACGGTGGAGCGTGCGCTCGACGAGGAACGGAGGCTGGACACGCTCTCCTACGGGTCGCTGGACTTCGGGGCGCGGCTCACCAGCGTGTACCGCCAGCTGACCCCCATGGCGTCGGCCGTCCTCGCGCGCCTGGGCACCCGTCCGGCCTCGGATTCGGTGTCCGCCGAACAGATCATGTCCGGCCTCTCCGTGGAGGAGGCGCAGGAGGTGCTCGAACAACTCGTGGACGCCCATCTCCTGGACGTCGCGGGAGTGGATTCACACGGCACCGTTCACTACCGCATCCGCGGGCTTCGCTGGTTATTCGCCCGGAAAATGGCGGAGCGGGAAGAGAGCTGCGCTCCTGCCGGACGCTGATCCCGGAACGAAAACGGAACTATTTCCTCCCCGACCCCGGTCTGCGGACAGCCGCAGGCCGGGGTTCCTTCTGCTCTTTTCCAGATCCTCCGGAACCCTTCAAGGTGCCCTCAAGATTCCCTCCCGGGTGGGCGGCCGAAGGTGGGTGAGCGGGCCGAAAAAGCCGTACGGCCCCTTGGTACCGGAAATGCAGAAAGACAGGAGGGCAGATGTCATTCACGATTCCCGTGCCCGGCGTCCTCGAGGAAGAGGCGGCCCGGCGCGACCCGGCCGCCGAACCCCCGCATACCGGCTCGGCGCTCGCCATGTTCCCGGGCCAGGGTTCGCAGCGGCCCGGCATGGCACAGCACCTCCTCGCGCGGTATCCGGACACCGCGGGACGGGTGCTGCGGGAGGCGGGCCGCGCACTCGGGGCGCCGCTCGCCGAGATCTGCGTGTCCGGCACCGCGGAGCAACTGGCACAGACGCAGATCACCCAGCCCGCGGTCCTCGCGGTCGGCCTCGCCACGTACGAAGTCCTGCGCCGGGAGCACGGGTTCACGCCCGCCGCCGTCGCGGGCCACAGCCTGGGCGAGTACACGGCGCTGGTCGCCGCGGGAGTGCTCGCCCCCGAGGACGCCGTACGCCTCGTCCTGCGCCGCAGCGCGCTGATGGCCGAGGTCGGCAAGCGCGTCCCCGGTGCCATGAGCGCCGTCGTCGGTCTGAGCTCCGCCCGGGTCGAGGCGCTGTGCCGGGAGGGGGACATCCCCGGAGTCGTGGAGGTCGCCAACTACAACGAGGAGTGGCAGACCGTGATCTCCGGCGAACTCGCCGCGGTCACCGAAGCCGGCCGCAGGGCGGGGGAGGCGGGCGCCGAGCGCGTGGTGCCGCTGCGCGTCGGCGCGCCCTTCCACTGCTCCCTGATGCGGGAGATCGAGCCGGAGTTCGCCGCCGCCCTCGACCGCTGCTCCTTCGCCGACCCGATCATCCCGGTCCTCAGCTCCGTGACCGGCACATGGGTGCGCAGCGGCGCGCAGGCACGCCGACTGCTGCGCGCCCAGCTCGCGGGACCCGTGCGCTGGCTCGACGTACTGCACACGGCACGCGCCGCCGGACTCGGCCCGTACGTCGAGACGGGACCCGGCCGGGTGCTCAACGGCTTCGCCCGGCACACCGTCCCGGAGGCCACCGTGCGCAGCACGAACGACGCCCGGCACATCACCGCCCTGCTGCGCGCGGGCGCGCACTGACCCCGCCCGGACCACCCGCGGCACCACACGGACACACCACCACCGCACGTCACACGCAAACCGAGAGGAACACCATGACCACCACCGCGCTGCCCCCCGCCGTCCAGGAAGCGATCGCCGACGCGCTCGGCATCGAGGAGGCGGAGGTCCTTCCCGGGGCAACTCTCCTCGGCGACCTGGGCGCCGAGTCCATCGACCTCCTGGACATCCTGTTCCGCATCGAGCGGGCCGGCGGCGGCAAGGTCACGGTCGCCGACATCGGCGACCTGCTCCAGGGCGGCATCCCCGACGAGGAGTTCGGCGACGAGAACGAAGTCGTCAACGACACCGGCCTGAGCCACCTGGAGCGGGTCCTCCCGCAGTTCGACCGCACGCGGCTCACCGAGCCGCTCACCGCGGACG
>NZ_JBNNJZ010000500.1:0-6060 GCF_050270335.1 Streptomyces sp. NPDC059900 | reverse complement strand
CTACCAGTCCGCGTACTCCGAGCGGAACAACGTGCTGTGGGCCACCTCCGCGGTGGGCCGGCCCCCGGTCACCACCTCCAGCCTCCTGAAGGTCGACCCGCGCACGCTGAAGGTGAAGGCCAGCTACACGCCGCCGGTCACCAACGCCGAGACCGGCGCCGTCGAGGCCGTCTACGGAGTGGCCGTCGACGACGAGCACAACACCGTCTGGACGACGAACACCCGCGACAACTCCGTCGCCGTCTACGACCAGCGCACCGGCAAGCACCTCACCTCGCTGCCCGGCGTGAACCACGCCCGCGAGATCGTCGTGGACGCCCAGCACAACACGGCGTGGGCCAGCAGCTTCGGCGACGGCACGGTGGTCGCCTTCGACACCCGCACCCTCAAGGAGAAGAAGCGCGTCACGGTCGAGGGATCGACCCCGGCAGGGCTCGCCGTGAACGCCCGCACCGGCGCCGTATACGCCGCCGACCTGGGCGGCGACCGGATCATCGAGATCACCCGCAAAAGCGGGAGCCCCCGTCTGATCCCCACCGGTGACGGCCCGATCTCCGTCGCGCTCTCCAAGGACGGCCGCACCGCCTACACCGCCGACCAGGCCGCCGGCGGCCTCTCGGTCGTCGACCTCAAGAAGGGCGCCGTCACCAAGTCCGTGCCGACCGGCGCGGGCGCCCTGTCCGTCGCCGCCGACCGGCGCACGGGCAGCGTCCTGGTCGCCAACCGGACCCCCGGCACCGTCACCGTCGTCGACCCCGCCAAGGGCGCCGTCGTCGAGACCCTTGCCACCGGAGCCAACCCCAACCACGTCCAGGTGGCGGGCGGTACGGCGTTCGTGGTCGACAAGTCCGGCACCGGGCCCGAGGGCCAGGACCAGGCGCACCGCATCCGCATCGGCCGCTGAGGCCGCGGCCGCTCGGTTCAACGCCTCCCCGCGTACCGCCTCCCCGCGTACCGCCCGCCGCGCATCCGCGGCGGGCGGTGCGTCGTCGCGGGCCGCAGCCGCCCCCGTACGAGACGGCTCTGCGCGGCGACCGTCGCGATCACGCCCGCGCCGAGCAGCGGCCAGGCGAAGGCGCCCGCCGTGATCACGGCGGTGACCAGGAGCGGTCCTCCGCTGCGCTGGGCGGACGAGGACAGGCCGTGCACACCGAGGTAGGCGCCCTGGGCGTCGTCGGGGGCGAGCGCGATGGACAGCTCCCAGGAGGCGATGGCGTGCAGGATCTCCGCGAAGGTGAATCCGATCGCCGCGACCACGAGGGCCACGACGGCCAGCCAGGTGCCGCCGGCCACCGAGACGGTCATGGCGGCGCAGCCGACGACGAAGCAGGCGGCCAGGGGCACGAGAAGTCTGCGGGCGCCGTCCGGCGTGGCCCCGAAGCGGGACAGCGGGACCTGACAGAACACGACGAGCACGCAGTTGAGGACCATCAGCAGCGGCGCGAGGCCGTGCGGGGCGTCGGTGGCGTGCACGATCCACAGGGGCAGGCCGACCTGGAGCACCGCGTCGTCCAGGAAGAGCGCCGCCTCGGTGGCGGTGAACAGCAGGTAGGGCCGGTCGCGCCAGGGGTTGGAGGGCTGCGCCGCAAGGGCGGGGGCCTTCGAATCGGTGACCACCCGCGAGGGGGACGGTGGTTCCGCGCAGCGCAGGGTGAGGATCGAGGCGACGAGGAAGCTGACCACGTTGCCGATGAGCAGGGCCTGGTAGGCGTGGGCGGTGCCGACGGCCAGCGCGAGCGCACCGGCCAGGCCGCCGATGGCCCAGCCCGCGTTGGAGACCGAGCGCTGCACGGCCTGGTACCTGGTGCGGTTCGGGCCCGCGATGCGGGCGGCGTACAGCTTGGTGAGGACGTTGGCGCCGCGGTCGGCGAGGCTGTTGACGGCCGAGTACAGCAGGAGCAGCGAGAAGTTGTCCGTCGTCAGCAGGGCCAACAGGGCGATGGCCTGCTGGAGTTGGGAGCCGATGATGACGCGCGTGACGGGAAAGCGGTCGGCGAGGTGTCCCGCGAGGGGCGCGCCCGCGATGCCGACGGCTCCCGAGACCCCCATGAGGATGCCGACCTCGGTCACGGACAGCCCGGTGACCAGGGTGAAGTAGAGGGCCGCCGCCCCCATCCACAGCCCCGTGCCCACTTTGTTGATCAGGGCGATCCAGAGCATGCGCCGACCGTCGAGGCCCCCTGGTATCCGTGCGTACAGTGCGGCCCGCCTGCGACTGAGGCTCACCACTCCCCCTTGCTCTGCGATGCGTCGTCCCGGAATCCCGCTTGACTCGGCTTGACTCTCGTTTTTGTACTGATACATACTTGATTACGTGGCAGCACAATATGCGATCAGCGGTACGACCGCCAAGGGCATTACCTCCTCGGTCGAACAGGGCGTGGCCGAGGGCGGCTTGGGGCCGGGCGACGCACTGCCTCCGGTGCGCCGCCTCGCCGATGAACTCGGCGTCAGCGCGGGGACCGTCGCGACGGCCTACAAAGAACTCCGGCAGCGCGGGATCGTCGTCACGCGCGGCCGGGGCGGGACGGTGGTGGCTCAGGCCCCGGCGGTCGGGGCGCGCCGCCCCGCCAAGGTGCCGCAGGGGGTGCGTGATCTGGCGGGCGGACACCCGGATCCGGCGCTCCTTCCGGTACTGCTGCCGCCCGAGCGAGTCGACCCCGTCGGCGGTTCGCACCGCGGCTCACCGCGCCGCGCGGCACTGGAGGACCTGGCGCGGCAGTGGTTCGCGCGGGACGGGGTGCCGCACGACCGGGTGACCTTCTCGCACGGCGCCCTCGACTGCATGGCGAGACTGCTGTCCGCGGAGCTGAAACCCGGCGACACGGTGGCCGTCGAAGACCCCGGCTTCCACCATCTCCTGGACCTGGTACCGGCGTTGGGCCTGCGCATGGTGCCCGTGACGGTGGACGACGAGGGGATCAGGCCGGAGGCGCTGCGCGGCGCACTGCGCTCCGGGGCCCGGGCCGTGGTGTGCAGCCCGCGTGGGCAGAACCCGGTGGGCGGCAGCTTCTCGAAGGCCCGGCGTGACGCCCTGCTCGACGTCCTCGGCGGCTTCCCGGAAGTGCTGGTCGTCGAGGACGACCACAACGCGGACATCGCGGGTGCTCCCTCATACTCGCTTGCGGCCGGCGGACTCGAACGCTGGGCCCAGGTGCGCACCGTGTCCAAGCATCTGGGCATCGACCTGCGATGGGCGGCTCTGGCCTGCGACGCCACCACGCTGGCCCGGCACGAGGGGCGGATGCTCCTGACGTCGGGCTGGGTCAGCCACGTACTGCAGGAGACCCTGGAGCGCACGATGACCGACGCCGCGGCGCGCGCGCTGGTGGAGCGGGCCGAGCGGGTCTACACCGAGCGGCGCGAGGCGCTGACCGGGGAGCTCGCGCGGCTCGGGATCGCGGCGCAGGGCGTGAGCGGGATGAACGTGTGGGTGCCGGTGCGGGACGAGTCCGCGGTGGTCAACGGGCTGCGCTCGCGCGGGTGGTGGGTGGCCGCGGGCTCCCGCTTCCGGATCGCGACGCCCACGGCCGTGCGGGTCACCACGGCTACGCTGGAGGTGACTGACGCGGCACGGTTCGCGGCGGACTTCGCGGCGGTCCTCGGCGAGTCCGAGGCCACGTACGGGGGCTGAGTGCACGAGATGATCAGCTGGCGCCGAGTCGACGAACCGGACTTCCCCCTGCTCCGGCGGTGGCTGGAGCAGCCGCACGTCGCGCGCTGGTGGAACCACGAGACATCGCCCGAGGCGGTGGCGCGCGACTTCGGCCCGGCGGCACGCGGCGAGGAGCCGTCGGAAGACCTGCTCGTGCTGCTCGACGGCGAACCCATCGGCCTCGTCCAGCGCTCCCGCTTCGCCGACTACCCCGAATACGGCGATGAGTTGGCAGGCCAGGCCGAGATCCCGCAGGGTGCCGTGACCATCGACTACCTGATCGGGGATCCCCTCCGGGTGGGCCGCGGGCTCGGTACCCGCATGATCCGGGCGATCGTCCGGGCCACCTGGGCCGACTATCCCGGGGCGACCGCGATCCTGGTCCCCGTCCACGCGGGCAACCCGGCCTCCTGGCGCGCCCTGGAGAAGGCAGGCCTGCGGCGGGTCGCCGAGGTGTCGCTCGAACCGGACAACCCCGTCGACGACCGCGCCCACTACCTCCTGCGGATCGACCGCCCGGAGCCGGAGGCGGACTGAGGTCAGCCCCCGCCGTGCCCGGTCAGGCCTGCGCGATCCGGTCCAGCCGCCCGCGCTGCTCAGCGCTCAGCCGCAGGTCCGCCGCGGCGACGTTCTCCGCCAGGTGGTCGAGCGAGGCGGTGCCCGGGATCGGCAGCACGACCGGGGAACGGTCGAGGAGCCAGGCAAGAGCGATCTGCGCCGCGGTGGCGTCGAGTTCGGCCGCCACGGCCGCGATCTCGGCGGTCGCCGTGGACGCCGCCGGGTGGACGGGACGCCAGGGCAGGAAGGCGATCCCTGCAGCGTCGCAGGCGTCGAGCACGGCCTCGTGCTCCCGGTCGAGCAGGCTGTAGCGGTTCTGCACGCTCGCCACGTCGACGATCCGCCGCGCCTCTTCCAGTTCGTCGACGGTGACCTCGGACAGGCCGATGTGGCCGATCCTGCCGTCGAGTTGGAACTCGCGCAGTGTGCCGAGCTGGTCGGCGAGCGGCACCTTCGGGTCGAGCCGGTGCATCTGCAGCAACCCGATGCGCTCGACGCGCAGCCGCCGGAGCGCCTGCTCGACCTGCTCGCGCAGGAATTCCGGGCGTCCGTTGACCGACGCCTCTTCGCTGGGGGCCGGCTGCTCGATCGCCACCTTCGTCGCGATGAGCAGGTCGTCCGGGTACGGATACAACGCCTCCACGAGGAGTTCCTCGTTGGCGCCCCACCCGTACATGAACGCCGTGTCGATCAGCGTGATGCCCAGCTCGACGGCGCGCCGGGCCACCGCGACGGAGGCCTCCCTGGGCGCCCCGGCCTCGGTCGGAAGGCGCATCGCCCCGAACCCGAGCCGGCGCACCTCGATTTCGCCGCCGATACGGAAGGTGCTCGATGCCATGTGTGGTGTCCACCCCTCAGTCGACGCGTCACGTTACCGGCACAGCCGGGGCCTGACACGGAATCGAATTGCGCACCTCCGTGCATTGACGAGGCCGCCTGTCCGGTTCAGGGTGTTGCCCCCGAAAAGACCGCAGGCAAGACCCGAAAGACGCTGAGACACGGAAGACCTCGAGAAGGGACCCCTTCATGCGAAGACGCGCCTTCGTCCGCGGACTGGCCGTCACCGGGGCCGGATTGGCCCTGCCCGTACCGTTAGCCAGCGCCGCCACCGCAACCGCCACCGCCCGGCCCGGGTCGGCCGCCGCCGCAGGGTGGCAGCAGGTCGCGGCCCCGGACGGCCGGGCAGCGGCTCACCTCGTCGCGGTCGCCGCCGCGGGCCCCGACCGCGCCTGGGCCGTGGGCGAGCAGGGGCGCAACGGAAGCACCCTCGGCACTCCCCTCGCCCTCGGCTGGAACGGCTCCGCCTGGTCACTGGCCGACGTCTCCCATCTGGCGTACGGCGGCGGCCTGCGCGCGGTCGCCGCCGGTGCGGACGGCGCGGCCTGGGCCATCGGCACGAACACCGCGGGCCACGACCAGCTGCTCCGGTGGAACGGCACGACCTGGCGTGAGGCCGACTTCCCCGGCCGGGGTGAGCCGGGGACCCGGCTGACCGGTGTCGCGTCCGGCCCCTCCGGCCGGTTCTGGATATCGGGGCGCCACGGGGACCGCGCCGGCCTGATGTACGGCAACGACAAGGCGTGGCGCTGGTGCCGGCCGCTGCCGGACGAGGCCGCGCCGACGCCCTCCGGCGTCCGGGTGACCCCCGGCGGCGAGGTGTGGGTCTACGGCGACATCATCGCCCGCTGGGACGGCGCCTGGACGGTGATCCCCCGCACCCTCGGCATCCGCGCCTCGGTGACCGGACTGCTCCCGGTCGCGCACGACGACATCTGGCTCACCGGATTCGCGTACGGCGTCGGCGGGCCGCCCGGCAAACCACCCGGTGTCACGCTGCAGCACTGGGA
>NZ_JBNNJZ010000499.1:0-6066 GCF_050270335.1 Streptomyces sp. NPDC059900 | reverse complement strand
CTCCTGGAGGAGATCGGCGGCACCCCCGCCCCGCACAGCGAGTTCCTCTTCATGCCGGAACTGGTGGTCCGCGACTCGACCGCCTCCGGCCGCCCGGAGCAGCGCCCGGCCTAGCCGGAGCCGAGGAGTGCGTGTGCCCACTGCCGAGACCGAGATCGACGTCCTGGTGCTCGGCGGCGCGGGCGTCGACTCGATCGTGTATGTCCCCGAGCTTCCGCTGCCCTACGCCGACAGCTACATGGTGCCCGCGATCGGCATGCGGGCCGGCCAGACCGGCGACTTCGTGGCGATGGGGGTGCAGGCCCTGGGCCTTCGCACCCACCACGTCGACCTGATCGGCGACGACCACGAGGGCGACCTGGTCCGCGCGCTGCACCGCGAACGGGGCATCCCGTTCACCGAAGTCCCCCAGCGCGGCGGCACCAAGCGCGCGGTGAACCTCGTGGGCCCCGACGGGCGGCGCCTCTCCCTGTACGACAACAGCCGCTCCCTGGAAGCCGACCGGCTGCCCCCGGCATTGATCGAAAGCCTCGCCACGGTCAGCAGGCACGCCCATGTATCCCTCACCTGCGCCTTCGCCCTGCCCACGCTCCGCGCCAAGGGCCTGACGATCTCGACCGACCTGCACAACTGGGACGGTGCGCAGACCTACCACGAGGCCTTCGCCCACGAAGCCGACCTCGTCTTCCTCTCCGCCACCGCCCTGAAGGACCCGGAGCAGACCATGCGGCGGATCGCCGCCCGGGGACGGGCGCGGGCGGTCGTCGCGACGGCCGGAGCCGACGGGGCCCACCTCCTCTTCGGGGACGAGCTGACCCACGTGCCGGCCGTCACGCCCCCCGCGCCGGTGGTGGACTCCAACGGCGCCGGTGACGCCTTCGCATCGGGCTACCTCTTCGGCTGGCTGGCCGGCGAGGCCCCGCACACCTGCGCCCGCTACGGCGCGATCGCCGGCGCGTACGCCTGCACCGTCCCGTCCACCCGCACCGACGTCATCGGCAAGGACCAACTCCTGGCCATGGCCGCCGGGAAACACCGACGATGACCAGGTTCGGCAGGGCCCGACACGAAGGAGGAGACATGGCATCGCACACCGACGTGCCCACCGGCCGTGTGCTGTACGGGTGCATGGGACTCGGCGGCGCCTGGGACACCTCTCCCTACGCGGCCGAGGACATCGCCGCCGCCGAGTCCGCCGTGGCAGCGGCCCTCGACGCGGGCATCACGGTGTTCGACCACGCCGACATCTACCGCCACGGCAAGGCCGAGGCGGTCTTCGGCGAAGTCCTCGCCCGAGCGGCAGGGCTGCGCGAGCGCATCACCCTGCAGACCAAGTGCGGCATCCGCCTCGCCGAAGGCGACCGGCCCGGTCTGTACGACCTGCGGGGGCCGGGCATCGTCCGACGCGTCGAGGAGAGCCTCACCCGGCTGCGCACCGACATCATCGACGTACTGCTCCTGCACCGGCCCGATCCGCTGACCGGACCGGAAGAGATCGCCGAGGCCCTGGCCTCGCTGCACGCGCAGGGCCTGGTACGGCGCTTCGGCGTGTCGAACATGAGCGCCGCGCAGATCGCCCACCTCCAGGCGCACCTCGACGTACCGCTGGTCGCCAACCAGCTGGAGATGAGCCTGGAGCGCCGCGACTGGGTGGAGTCCGGTGTCCTGGTGAACACCCCGGCGGCGGCCGACAGCGGCTTCCCGCACGGAACCCTGGAGTACTGCGCCGCCCACGGCATCCAGCTACAGGCCTGGGGATCCCTCGCCCGGGGCCGCTTCACCGACGGCGGCGACTCCCCGGCCGCACGGCTCGTCACCGAACTCGCCGCCCGCAAGCAGACGACACCGGAGACGATCGTGCTGTGGTGGCTGCAACGCCACCCGGCGCGGATCGCCCCGGTCATCGGCACCAGCCGCCCCGAGCGCATCCTCGCCTGCCAGGACGCCGTGCACCGCGAACCCGACCTCACCCACGAGGAGTGGTACGACCTGTGGATCACGGCACGCGGAGGTCCGCTGCCCTAGACGCCCCCGTACGCCGCTACAGCCGCCGGACGATCTGCGCCGCCACTCTCTCCACCGGCGTACGGCTGTAGACGTGCACCAGCGCGAGGTGGAAGAGCGCCGGGGCGAGCGGGGCCCAGCGGTGGATGCGGTCGGCGCGCAGGACGTACTTGATCACGGCCGCCGGGCGGAACGGCACATAGTCGATGGTCTGGTGCTCCCACCGGTCCGCCACTCCCCTGCTCATGCGCGCTTGCAGGGTCTCGCGGGTCAGGTCCTTCAACCGGGCGTAGTAGTGGGCGCTCCAGTGGCGCTTGTCGATGTCCAGGACGAAGGCGAGCAGTTCCAGGGAGTACTCGTGCGGTTCGAGGGCCAGTTCTTCGCGCATGCCGCGCCGGGCCACCGCGTGCAGGTCCGGGGCGCTTCTGCCGGAGGAGTCGATGTGCCGGGACATGCCTTCGTTGACGGAGGAGTTCCACACTCCCGGCGCCATCCGGACCCGGTCACTGCGCCTGCTGACGACCAGCATCTCGTCGGCGGTCACCACCGCGACGTTGACCGCGAAGCTGCACTGCAGGAACGCGGGGGCCCGCAGCGGGTCGTCGGGGTCGAGATGACGGGAGCGGGGTGTCGTGCCGTCGGCCAGCCTGCGGTCCAGTTGCTGGGCGGCCAGGAAGGTGTAGTAGTCCGTCGGGCGCAGCCGCAGATGGACTTCCGGCTGCTCGTCGAGCGCGGTCCGTGAGACGTCGAAGGACTCGACGGCGTAGCGAGGGCCGTTCCACAGCGGGGTGCGGCCCTCGGCCCGCAACTGCTCGCTCTGCGCCTCGATCTCGGCCCGCCAGGCGACCATGTCGGACGGCAGCTCGATCTCCTCGTCGAGCACCTGGATGTACACGGCTTCGGCGGGGACCGCCGACTCGCCGTCCCCCTCCACGATCAGCGCCGAGGTGTGGAGCGGCCCCAGGGAGAAGGTCCGCCAGGCGGGGCTGGACTCCTCGCGCCTGCGCAAGGTGCGCATGGCGCGTGCGGAGCGTGTGCGCAGCCGGTACAGGCCGTTCTGTAACGGCTGCTGGAACAGCACCGCGAACAGCATCCCCAGTACGGCGCCGACGACTCCGTTGGCCACATCTATCCCGCCCATGTCAGGCAGCGTAGAGGGATGTTGATCACGACGGGGGCCGATCCCGTCCGTTCCCGGCGTCATAATCGACGCCGTGACCAAGCCGGCCGTCCATGTGCAGCCCCTCGTACGCCAGAAGGCCCTGAGCCTGGGCGCCCCCGGAGAGCAGTGGCTTGCGGAGCTGCCCGGTCTCGTCGGGGAGCTGGAGCGGCGCTGGTCCATCGATGCCGGGCCGCCCTTGCCCGGCGGGAGCTCCTCGTACGTGGCACGGGCGCGGACCGGTGACGGCCGGGACGCGGTGCTCAAACTCTCGCTGCCCGCCCCGGACTTCGCGGACCAGGTGCAGACCCTGCGCCTCGCGGAAGGGCGGGGATACGTGCAACTGCTCGCCTGCGATCTTCAGCGCCACGCCATGCTCCAGGAAGCCCTCGGGCCGCCGCTCGACCGGCTCGGCCTGACACCGCCGCAGCAGATCGAGACGCTGTGCGCCATGCTGCACAGCGCCTGGCGCGTGCCCCGCGCTCCGGGGCCGGCCATTGATCCGGCCCGGGAGAAGGCCGGTGCCCTGGGTGAGCTGGTCGGACGGTCGTGGCAGAGCCTCGGCCGGCCCTGCCCGGAGCGGGTCATCAGCCGGGCGCTGACGTTCGCCGGGCGCCGCGCCGCCGCGTTCGACCCCGGCCGTTGCGTCGTCGTGCACGGTGACCCCCACCCCGGCAACGCGCTGCGGGTCACCGCACCGCGGGCCGGGGCCGGAACGGGCTTCGTCTTCGTCGATCCCGACGGCTTCCTCGCCGATCCCGCCTACGACCTGGGGGTCGTACTCCGCGACTGGTGCGCGGAGCTGCGGGGCATGGACGCCGCCGCGGCCCGCGGGCTCATCCGCTCGTACTGCGCGCTGCTCGCGGACCTGACCGGGGTGGATCGGCAGGCGATCTGGGAGTGGGGCTTCCTGGAGCGGGTGTCGACCGGGCTCTATGTGCTCGGCTTCGGCGCGGAGGAACTGGGCCGGCCGTTCCTGGACACCGCGGAGTTGCTGGCCTGACAGGCCTTAGCCGCAGTAGGTGTCCCGGTCCGGGCGCTCGCCCGTCGCCAGGTAGCGGGAGACGGTGCGGTCGCCGCATGCGTTGCCGTTGGCGAGGTAGGCGTCGTGGCCGGTCGAGTTCACCGTCACCATCACGGCTCGCCCGCCCAGGGCAGCGCGGAGCTTGCGCGCTCCGGCGAGCGGGGTGGCCGGGTCGCGCTCGTTCTGGACGAGGAGGATGTTGGACGGGCCGTCGTCGGTGATCCGCACGGGCGCCTCCCCCGGCCGGAACGGCCAGGCGGCGCACAGCATCGCGTTCCTCGGCATGCCCGCGGTCAGCGGGTACTTGGTCCGGCTCTCGGCGACCGCCTTCTCGTACGCGTCCCTCGACTGGGGCCACTCGACGTCGTTGCAGAGAACCGCGGAGCCCACCGCGACGGCGTTCTGCAGCACCGGCTCCGGCGGTGCCTGCGGCGCGGGCGGGACCGTGCCCTTCTGCGCGGCCAGGATCAGCTTGGCCAGGCCGGGGAAGCTGTCGGGGTCGTAGAGCGAATTGAGGAGGGTCTGGCGCAGGACGTTGCCGTTGAGTTCCTCCGGGTTGGCGCCGGGCCACGGGATCGGCTCTCGGTCGAGCTCGGCGGCCAGCTTCAGGAACAGCGGGCGGACCTCGGCCGCCGTATCGGCCAGTCGGTCCGGGTTGCCGGGCGAGGAGGCCCATTTGGCGAACTCCGGGAAGGTGTCCTCGACTCCCTGCTCGTGCCCGGCGATCCAGGCGCGCGCGACGCGCGAGGGGTCGGGGTCGTCGTTACTGTCCAGGACGATGCGGTCGGTGCGGTGCGGGAAGAGCCGGCTGTAGACGGCCCCGACGTACGTTCCGTAGGAGACGCCCCACGCGGAGACCTTCCGCTCGCCGAGGGCCGCGCGGATGCGGTCGAGGTCGCGGGCCTGGTTGGCGGTGCTGATGTGGCGGATGAGGTCGCCGCCGTTGCGTGCGCAGGCCTCCGCGGTCCGCTGCGCGGCCGTCATGTTCCCGGTGATGGAGCCGTCGGCGGCGGGCCAGGGGCGCAGTGCGGACGTGGCGAGGTCGGCGTGTTCCAGGCCGCAGCTGACCGGGGACGAGCGGCCGAGGCCGCGGGGGTCGAAGCCGATCAGGTCGTGGGCGTCACGGACGGCCTGCGGCAGTTTCTGGCCCTTTCCCGAGGGGTTGTTGATGCCGGAGCCGCCGGGCCCGCCGGGAATGAGGAGCAGGGCGCCGCGGCGGGCCCCGGGGTTCTCGCTGGGGATGCGCGAGACGGCGATGCCGATCTGCTTGCCCCGGGGGTGGGCGTGGTCCATCGGGACCTCGACGGTCGCGCACTCCTGGCGGGGGTCCAGGCCGCTGCCCTCGCACGGTTTCCAGTCGAGCGGCCGGGCCTCGGACACGGCTTCGGGGACGGCGGAAGCCGAGGCCGTGGCGGCCACCGGTGCGGTGAGGGCAAGGACGGCGGCGGAGGCGGCGAGCAGCGCTGCGTTTCGCTTGATCTTCGTCATGGGGAAGAGCCTCGCCGATCGTCTGCGGCGGCCACATCCGGCCAACTGGCCTTTGGCTGAGGGGGTTTACCCCACCTCCCCCTAGGGGTCATAGAGTCGGATGTGGCGGGCGCCACACAATTAAAGGTGTGCGACTTAGGTAAGCCTAAGCTAAGTTGGCGAGCGATCGCCTCTCCTGGAGGCGCCTCAGTCAAGGAGATTGACGCAGCATGACCTCACTCACCTGCCGCATCCGCCGTACCGCCGCAGTTGCCGTGGCCCTCGCCGCGGGCAGTGCGCTGGCCCTGACCGGTACCGCGTCCGCGCAGCCCGGCCAGAGCACCGGCAAAGACTCCGGTTCGACCGTCGAGTCCGCGCCGCTCGTGAAGGGGCTCTACCAGTCCGCGTACTC
>NZ_JBNNJZ010000498.1:0-6082 GCF_050270335.1 Streptomyces sp. NPDC059900 | reverse complement strand
GCTTCCGTCAGGAATGGGGCGGGCGGGTAGAGCTGCGGGGCGGGAGGGGAGCCCGGCCCCACGCACCCGCGGTCGGCGACGCGCGCGAGGGGACGTGTCGGTATTTCCGCCCGGAGCACGGTTCGCAACACTCCGGCCCCGAAGCAACAAGACGGCGCCCACCCGATAGCGAGGACGGACATACCGACGCGGCCCCGCACCCACACACGAACCGACACCGCGGCACGCACGACGGCCCGCACCCGGCAACAAGACACAAGGGATACGGACACGGCCCCCGCACCCCCCGCACAAAGCGAGGCCGCACCACACCCCGACGCACCCGCATCGAGACGCAAGACGACAAACCGGCGTGCCCCCGCCCCCACACCCCCGCACCCCCACCCGCACCGCAACAGACCCCGCGCCGCACCAGGACCGCCGTCAGGAACCCCCGGCCCCGTACCCCAACCCGCTACCGTGAGCGTGATGAGCACCGACGAGCAGCCCCAGCGCCCAGCGGACACCCCCCGGTCCCTCGCCGAGGCGCTGCGGTGCCGTGACGACGCGTCCCTCGGCGCGCTCCTCCGCGCCCGCCCGGATCTGCTCACGCCGGTTCCGAACGACCTCACCCAGCTGGCCACCCGCGCCGCCACCCGCGCCTCGGTGGTCCGCGCCCTGGAGCGGCTCGACCGGTTCGCCCAGCAGGTCGCCGAGGCACTGGCCGTAGCCCCCGAACCCGCCACGTACGAAGAGCTGCACTCCCTCGTGGCCGGAGACCAAGGCGAGGCAGGAGAGATGAGCGGCGCCGCCACCGCGGCGCTGGCCCGCGCCCTCGCCACCCTCCGCGAGCAGGCCATCGTCTGGGGCCCCGACGACCGCCTGCGCCTGGTCCGCACCGCCCGCGAACTCCTCGCCCCCGCCCCCCAGTACCCCTCCCCCACGGGCCTGGGCCCCACCGTCGCCGAGGCCACCGCGGGCATGTCGCCGAACCGTATGCAGGACATCGTGACGGCGGCCGGGCTCCCCTCCACCCACGACGCGGTCTCCGCGGTCCGCTCGCTCACCGCGCTCTTCACGGACCGCACCCGGATGTCCGCGCTCCTCGACGAGGCCCCCGCCGAGTCCGTCGAGGTCCTGTCGCGGCTCGTGTGGGGCCCGCCCTACGGCCAGGTGACCGCCGACCCGGCACGCCACCTGCGCTGGCTCCTGGACCGCGGCCTCCTGCTCCCGACCGCGCCCGGCACGGTCGTGCTCCCGCGGGAAGCGGCCCTCCACCTGCGCGCGGGCCGCGCCCACCGGCAGCTCGAACCGGCGCCCCCCGCCGTCGGCACGCTGCGCGAACACCGTCCACAGGCTGTGGACGCCGCGGCGGCCAGCCAGGCGTACATGGCGCTCGACACCGTCGAGGAACTCCTCAAGGACTGGGACGAGGGCGGCCCCGCCGTGCTCCGCGCGGGCGGCCTCAGCGTGCGCGACCTGAAGCGCACGGCGGTCGCCCTGGACGTACCGGAGCCGGTGGCCGCCTTCTGGGTGGAACTGGCCTACGCGGCGGGCCTCGTGGCGTCGGACGGCGAGGCGGACGAGCGGTACGCGGCGACCCCCGCGTACGACGACTGGCAGGAGCTGCCCGCCGCCGAGCGCTGGTCGGTCCTCGCCACGGCCTGGCTGACGGCGACCCGCACGGCGGGCCTGATCGGCGGCCGTGACGGCAAGGACCGCACCCTGTCGGCGCTTGGCCCGCACCTGGACCGCTCGTCGGCGCCGGAGATCCGGCACCGCGTGCTCACGCTCCTCACCACGCTGCCGGACGGCGCGAGCCCGACCCCCGAGTCGCTGATCGCCCGCCTGCGGTGGGAGCGCCCGCCACGCGGCGCGGCCGGCGGCAGCACACCTCCCGGCACCCCGTCCGGCAACCCGGCAGGCGCCCCGGCAACCAGCGCCGCCCCCATGGAACTGCGCGCCCGCATCGCCCAATGGACCCTGAACGAAGCGGAGTTGCTCGGCATCACGGGCCGCGGCGCGCTCTCCGCACACGGCCGGGCACTGCTCGGCTCCGAGAGCGAGGGGGACGGCACGGGCCCGGCGGCCGACCCCGCGCCCGCGTCCCCCGCCGAACTGGCCGCGTACGGAGCCCGCGCCGCCAGACTCCTCGCCCCGCTGCTGCCCGACCCCCTCGACCACGTACTGCTCCAGGCCGACCTCACCGCCGTGGCCCCCGGCCCGCTGGAGCGGCCGCTGGCCGAGACGCTCTCGGTGCTCGCCGACGTGGAGTCCAAGGGCGGGGCGACGGTGTACCGGTTCACGCCCGGCTCCGTGCGGCGGGCGCTCGACGCGGGCAAGTCCGCGTCCGACCTGCACGCCTTCCTCGCCGCACACTCCCGTACGCCGGTCCCGCAGCCCCTGGCGTACTTGATCGACGACGTCGCCCGTAAGCACGGCCACCTGCGCATCGGCGCCGCGTCCGCGTATGTGCGCTGCGACGACGAGGCCCTCCTGAACGAGATCCTCGCCGACAAGCGCTCGCAGGGCCTGCGCCTGCGCCGCCTCGCGCCCACCGTGCTCGCCGCCCAGGCCGACCCCGGGGCGCTGCTCGAAGGCCTGCGCCAGATGGGCTTCGCGCCCGCCGCGGAGAGCGCCGAGGGCGACGTACTGATCACCCGGGCGCACGCCCACCGCACCCCGCCCCGCACCGCGCCCGAGCCGGTCCACGACGGCCCGCCGCTGGCCGACGCCACGCTGACCGGCGCGGCGGTACGCGCCATCCGCGCGGGCGACCTGGCATCGACCGCCCCGCGCAGGGCGACCCCGGAGTCGGGCGGCGCGCTGCCCCGTACGACGGCGGCGGAGACCCTGGCCACGATGCAGGCCGCGGTCCTGACCAACGAGGCGGTGTGGATCGGCTATGTGAACGCCGAGGGCTCGGCGAGCCAGCGCGTGATCGCCCCGATCCGGGTGGAGGGCGGCTTCGTGACGGCGTACGACCACACGGCGGACGAGGTCAGGACGTACCCCCTGCACCGCGTCACGGGAGTCGCGGAGCTCGCCGACGACTGAGCCGCCCCGCAGGACCCGCTCCGGCGGCCCCACCCCGGCGGGCCGCCCCCGGGAACGTGAGCCAGGACGCAGCCAGGGCCGTATACACGCGCCATGCGGCACACTGGACGTTTGGCTTACCGAAAGGGTGCGCGCGTGAATGGTCCCCTGATCGTCCAGTCGGACAAGACTCTCCTGCTCGAGGTCGACCACGAGCAGGCGGAGGCCTGCCGTCGTGTCATCGCACCCTTCGCGGAACTGGAGCGTGCCCCCGAGCACATCCACACCTACCGCGTGACGCCGCTGGGCCTGTGGAACGCCCGTGCGGCGGGGCACGACGCCGAGCAGGTCGTGGACGCGCTTGTGGAGTACTCCCGCTATCCCGTGCCGCACGCCCTGCTCGTGGACATCGCCGAGACGATGGCGCGCTACGGCCGGCTCACGCTCTCCAAGCACCCCACCCACGGCCTCGTCCTGACCACCAATGACCGGCCGGTCCTGGAAGAGATCCTGCGGTCCAAGAAGGTGCAGCCGCTCGTCGGCGAGCGGGTCGACGCGGACACCGTCGTCGTCCACCCGTCCGAGCGCGGCCAGGTCAAGCAGACGCTCCTGAAGCTGGGCTGGCCCGCCGAGGACCTCGCCGGGTACGTCGACGGCGAGGCGCACCGCATCGACCTCGCGGAGGACGGCTGGAGCCTGCGGCCGTATCAGAAGCAGGCGGTCGAGGGGTTCTGGCACGGCGGCAGCGGTGTGGTCGTGCTGCCCTGCGGCGCCGGAAAGACGCTGGTCGGAGCCGGTGCCATGGCCGAGGCCAAGGCGACGACGCTGATCCTGGTGACCAACACGGTCTCGGCACGGCAGTGGAAGCACGAGCTGATCAAGCGGACCTCGCTGACCGAGGACGAGATCGGCGAGTACAGCGGGACCCGCAAGGAGATCCGCCCGGTCACCATCGCCACGTACCAGGTCCTGACGACGAAGCGGAAGGGCGTCTACCCGCACCTGGAGCTCTTCGACTCCCGCGACTGGGGCCTGGTCATCTACGACGAGGTGCACCTGCTGCCCGCCCCCGTCTTCAAGTTCACCGCCGACCTCCAGGCCCGCCGCCGCCTGGGCCTGACGGCCACGCTGGTGCGGGAGGACGGCCGGGAGTCCGACGTCTTCTCCCTCATCGGCCCCAAGCGGTTCGACGCTCCGTGGAAGGAGATCGAGGCGCAGGGCTACATCGCGCCCGCGGACTGCGTCGAGGTGCGGGTCAACCTGACGGACTCGGAGCGGCTCGCGTACGCGACGGCCGAGGCGGAGGAGAAGTACCGCTTCTGCGCCACGACGGCCACGAAGCGCAAGGTGACGGAAGCGCTCGTCAAGAAGCACGCGGGCGAGCAGACCCTGGTCATCGGCCAGTACATCGACCAGCTGGACGAGCTGGGCGAGCATCTGGACGCGCCGGTCATCAAGGGCGAGACGACGAACGCGCAGCGCGAGAAGCTGTTCGACGCGTTCCGCGAGGGCGAGATCTCCGTCCTCGTCGTCTCGAAGGTCGCGAACTTCTCGATCGACCTGCCCGAGGCTACGGTCGCCATTCAGGTGTCCGGGACGTTCGGCTCCCGGCAGGAGGAGGCACAGCGGCTGGGTCGTGTGCTGCGTCCGAAGGCCGACGGTCATGAGGCCCGCTTCTACTCCGTCGTGGCCCGGGACACCATCGATCAGGACTTCGCGGCGCATCGGCAGCGGTTCCTTGCTGAGCAGGGATACGCGTACCGGATCGTGGACGCGGACGAACTGCTCGCCGGCAGCTGAGCAGCAGGGCCAGGGCGAGGAGCGGGTAGGGCGAGGCCAGCGGCTGCTGCCAGACGGGCAGCCGCAGGTCCAGGTCGCCCTGGTGCGGGACCAGCCACAGGGTGCGGGCCGTGAAGAGGGCCGCCACCGCCGCGGTCAGGCGGGGGCGGCCTTCGGCGATGAGCAGGGTCAGGAGCGGTACGCACCAGATCCAGTGGTGGGACCAGCTGATGGGTGACACCAGGAGGGCGATGGCCGCCGTGAGCAGAACGCCACGCGGCTCGCTCGCGGTACGGCTCGCGAGCCATAGCCCGGCCGCGGCGACGAGGGCCGCGGGTACGACCCACACGAGCCCCGGATGCGGGTCGTGCGTGACCCTCGCGACCAGGCCCTGAAGCGACTGGTTGTCGACGATCCAGGCCTTGCCCACGCGGCCCGTCTCGAAGATCCGGCGGGTCCAGAAGTCGACGCTGGCCGCGGGCAGTGCGAGCACGCCGAGCGCGACGGTCCCGGCGAGGGAGACCGTGGCGGTCACCCCTTCGCGTACGCGCCCGGTGAGGAACAGATACGCGATGAAGATCGCCGGAGTGAGCTTGATCCCGGCGGCGACCCCGATCGCGAAGCCCTTGCCGACGGCGCCGGGGGGCCTGGTCAGGTCCCAGAGGACGAGGCAGGCGAGGGCGAGGTTGATCTGCCCGAAGACGATCGTCTGGAAGACGGGCTCCAGCCACAGGGCGAGGGCGGTCCCCGCGAGGAGGGGCGCGAGGCGGGTGGGGATGCGGGCGAGGCGGCAGGAGAGGTGGACGAGCACCGCGAGGAGGACGAGGTTCCCCGCGATGAAGGCGAGCTTGAGTACGGGCAGGGGCAGCCAGGTGGTCGGTACGAAGAGGATGGCGGCGAACGGCGGATACGTGGCCGGAAGCTCCCACGCCGTCACGGTGAACCCGTAGAGATCCCGCCCGTCGACCACGGCGGCACCTTCGGCCCGGTAGACGAGGGTGTCGGCCATGGGGATGCGCTGGGCGAGGCAGAGCGCGGCCAGCGCGCCGAGAGAAACCAGCAGCAGGAGAGCAGAACCTCTCACACGCCGTGACGTCGCACTTACTCTCAGTTCCTCCACGGCGTGACCCTAGTGGATCTCCAAAGCTGCGGGGTAAACGGGCGGGCGGACGGGAGAGCCCGTCCGGCACGACCCATGACGCGGGACAAACGGGCGGGTGGGCGGGAGAGCCTGTTCGGCACGACCCAAAGCGCGGGGCGCGCCCCCCCCCCCCCCCCCCCGGGGGGG
>NZ_JBNNJZ010000497.1:0-6137 GCF_050270335.1 Streptomyces sp. NPDC059900 | reverse complement strand
GCTCTGTCTTGTTCTCGCCGACGGGGACGCGTAGTTCGTTCGCGTACACGATCTTCTCGGCCTGGTACGAGCAGGCGTACAGGAGCCCGGTGGTGGCGGCGACGAGTATGAAGGGGGCGATGAGCACCCCGGCGTAGAAGTGCAGGCGCAGCACGAGCGGACGCAGCGACGCCCATCCGGACCGTCCTGCGGAGGGCGGGGCCCCCTGGGTCTCCTGCCCCTCGTCCGGGGCCAGGAGTGTGGGTTCGGCGGACATGAGCTGCTCTCCCGGGTGAAAGGTGGCGCGAATTGGCCGTTGGGGCCGGTGCAGGAGTCGGCCGGAGGTGCGGAAGAGTTCCCGCCGTATCGCGGGGATTGTGTGACGCGCGCCACACCGGCGCGTGCGGGGGTCGGCGTTGCCGCGAGGACCGCCCGCCGCGGGGCCGGGCGCGCGGCGATTGGCGTGCCCGCGCCCTTCACCGGTGCCGGGGGCGGGACTAGCGTCGGGAGACCGGGAATCCCCGGGGCCGGCAAACGCCGGGACCGGGCCCCTCAAGACTCCGTTGGAGACGCGATGCTCCAGACACGCGAGTTGTTCGACAGCCTTGCTTCTCGCGCCGACCACCTCGACAACCAGACCCTGGCCACCGCCGCCGACGCCCTCGCCCTGTGCGAACAGGCCGTCACCGCCTGCGCGGTCGGCATGCTCGCCGAGAAGGAGGCCGATGAGTTGCGGGCCGCCGTCAACCGCGACCTGAACTGTGCCGACGTGGCCTCCGCCACCCGCCGCGTCCTGACGCGCGGCACCGACGCCGATCACGGGCTGCTGGCGGCGCAGTTGCAGGCCTGCGTGATGGCCTGCGACGACAGCCACCAGCTGTGCGCGCAGCATGCGGCACAGCACGAGCACTGCCGCCTCTGCTCGGAGGCCACCGAACGCGCGGCGTCCGCCTGCCGCGAGGTCATGCGGAGCCTGCGGGCCTAGCCGGGGCGAGCCGGGCTTTCTGGTGCCTCCCGGCCCGGTTCGCTCCGCGGACGCCGATCCGGCAAACTGCCCGGATGGACTATGAGTTCTGGAACGACATCCACCAGCGCGGCGGCATCCCCGCGGTCAAGAGCGCCCTGGAGGAGCTGGCGGAGCGCTCGTCGGCGCAGGACGTGGACGCCGCGATGGATCTGGCCTGCCAGGTCATCGCCGACGATACCGCCCGCCTCCAGGCCCGCGCGGATCAGGCCGAGGCCAGACTGCGGATGCTGACCGACGAGGCGCGCGAGGTGGGGCGGCAGGTCGACGCGCACGCCGCGGAGGAGTCCGCCCCGGCACCGCGTGAGTGATCCTCAGCGGCGGACAAGGCGAGCGTGGGTGGCCGTCGCGGAGCTGATCAGCTCGGTCACCCGGTAGCCGTCGATGCCGTCGGCCACGTTGTCCAGCAGCCGCTCGCCCCTGCCGACGAGCAGCGGGACGACGACCAGGTGCAGTTCGTCGATCAGCCGGGCGCGCAGGAACTGCTGCACGGTGGCCGCACCCCCTCCGATGCGTACGTCCCGGCCGTCCGCCGCCTCGAAGGCCCGGCCGAGGACCGTCTCGACGGGCTCGTCGGTGAAGTGGAAGGCGGTCCCGCCCTCCATGGTCAGCGAGGGCCGCAGGTGGTGGGTGAGCACGAACACGTCGTGGTGGTAGGGCGGGTTCTCTCCCCAGTAGCCCCGCCACGACTCGTCCTGCCACGGTCCGCGCTGCGGTCCGAACATGTTGCGGCCCATGATGGTGGCGCCGATGTTCTGCTCGCTGCGCTCGATCTGCTCGACGTCGATCCCCGTCTTGCCCTCGGCGCGGTCGCGCATCGCGGCGACCATCCAGTCGTGCAGTCCTTCGATGTTGTCCCCGAAGGGTTCGTCCAGGCGCTGGTGGGGTCCGGCGGCGAAGCCGTCCAGCGAGACGGTGACGTTGTGCACGCGTACCTTCGGCATGACTGCTCCTCATCGGTGTCCTGCTGCGCGTCCTGCTCTGCATCATTGCGTCGAACGGACCACGGCAGGATCGACACGCGCACGGCAGGAACAGCAGGACCGGCAGGAACCGGCCGGATGTCCGGCGGACGCCGTGCCGGTCAGATCCCGAGGACGGCCTTCGCCGTCATGAAGTAGATGACCAGACCCGTCGCGTCGACCAGCGTGGTGACCATCGGAGCCGACACCACCGCCGGGTCGATCCGCAGCCGTCTGGCCAGCAACGGCATCGTGCCGCCGATGGTCGCCGCCCAGCCGCAGATGACCACCAGGGTGATCCCGACGACCAGGGCGATCTTGGCGCTGACGAACACCGCGCCCACCACCACGCCGAGGACCGCGAGCAGCGAGCCCAGGACCAGACCGACCCGGCACTCCCGCCATATGACCTTGAGCAGGTCCGATCCGCGCACTTCGCCGACGGCCAGGGCGCGCACGCAGGCGGTCGCGGCCTGGGCCCCGGCGTTGCCGCCCGCGCCGATGAGCATCGGGATGAACATCGCCAGCTGCGCGGCCTTCTCCAGGGTGCCCTCGAAGGACTGCGTCACGCTGACGGTCAGCGTCGCCGCGACGAGCAGCAGGCTCAGCCACAGCGCCCGGTAGCGCGCGAGCTGCCACACCGTCGCGGCCATATAGTGCCCGGCCCAGGGTGCGGCTCCCGCCTGCCGGGCCACGTCCTCGGTGTCGGCCGCCTCGATGACTTCGAGCGCGTCATCAATGGTGAGCAGGCCGACGAGGCGGTTCTCGCCGTCGACGACCGGCAGATTCAGGTCGTTGGTCTCGCGCATCAGGCGGGCCGCCCGCTCGGCCGAGTCGGTGGCGGACACGGACGCCGGTTCGGTGACGACCAGCGCCGAGACCATGGTCTGCGGCGGGCTGAGCACCAGTTCGCGCAGCTCCGCGATGCCGGTCAGGCGCCGGCCTTCGTCCACCACGGGCAGCGTGTAGACCGTCTCGGCCCGACCGCCCTCCTCCCGTACGACCTCCAGCGCCTGTTGCACGGTGAGGTCCTGACCGAGCGCGACGACCTCGGGGGTCATGTAGCGGCCGACGGAGCCCTCCGGGTAGCCGAGGAGGGCGGAGGTCATCCGCCGCTCGTTCGGGCTCAGTCCGGCCAGGACCCGCTTGGCGACTTTGGCCGGTGCCTCGCGCAGCATCCGCGCCCGGTCGTCGGGGTCCATGCCCTCGACGAGCTCCCGGAAGGTGTGATCGCGCAGTCCTTCCAGGATCTGCTGCTGGTCGACCGGCTCCAGTTCCTCGAAGACGGCCAGGGCCCGGTCCTTGTCCAGGAGCCGGAACGCCATGCCGGCGTCGGCCGTGTCCATCCGGCCGAGTTCGTCGGCGATCACATGCGGCGGGTTGGTCTCCAACCACTCCAGGGCGGCGTGCAGTTGATGGCTTTTGACTATGTCCTGCAACGACTCGGGGAGATCCGGATGCAGCTCTTCGGTCAGGTTCGTCTGAGGCATGGGCCAGGTCCTCGGCACGACGGTGAGACACAACACGGGCGCCCGGGGACGGAGCGCGCCGCTGAAGGCTACACGGCCCGGCGAAGGCACCGGAGTCATACCTCCTGGCCGCTCACCGCCCCTGCTCCCGCGCCAGGACGGACTCGATGCCGTGCCGTCGCTTCCCCATGACCTGACGGCAGTTGGCCGCCTCGGCGGCCGGGCCGAAGAGATCGGCGGAACGCCGCGCCGCCACCGCAGCCGCGGTGTCGGCGGCCACGAGGTCGGCGTTGATCGCTGTCGCCGCCGTCATCCCCGAGGCCGCGGCCACCATGACTCCGGCCGTGAGGTCGGTGACGTTCCCCGCGGCCCACACGCCTTCGGCGCCGGTGAACCCGGTCGCGTCCGACGCCACGTAACTGCCCATGCCCATCGGATGGTCGACGCGCTCGAGGCCGAGCGCGGCCGGCACGGTGCCGCGCGCCTCGAAGCGCGGCGCGACGGCCAGCGCCCGTACCGGAATAAGCTGGCCCGAGGCCAGCCGCACGCCGGAGAGGCGGTCGCCCGCGACGTCGAGGCCGGTCACCTCGCCGTCGACCACCGCGATGTCACGGGCGGCCAGTTGCTCCCACTGCTCGTCGCTCAGCTCGCCCGCGGTGTGCAGGAACAGCGTCACCCGCGCCGACCACTGCCGGAACAGCAGCGCCTGGTGTACGGCCGCGGGTCCGGTGGCCAGGATGCCGATGGGCTCGTCGCGCACCTCCCAGCCATGGCAGTACGGGCAGTGCAGGACGTCGCGGCCCCACCGCTCGCGGACGCCGGGGATGCCGGGCAGCTCGTCGACCAGCCCCGTCGTCACCAGCAGGCGCCGCGCGCCCTGGCTGCGGCCGCCCGCGGTGTCCACCACGAAGCGCCCGCCCGCCCGGCGGACTCCCGTGACCCGGTCCGACACGATCCGCCCGCCATAGCCGGCGATCTCGTCGCGGCCGATCCGCAGGAGCTCGCCCGGCGCGAGGCCCTCGCGGGACAGGAACCCGTGCACCCCCTCGGCGGGGGCGTTGCGCGGCTCCCCGGAGTCGACCACCAGGACCGAACGCCGGGCCCTGGCCAGGGTCAGCGCCGCCGAAAGCCCGGCGGCGCCGCCCCCGATGACCAGCACGTCCACGTCCACGTCCGCGTTCGGGTTCACGTCGGCAGCGATGTCTCGCTCGTTGTTCTCAGTCATGCGGACACCGTGCGCCCGGCATGACCGGAGCGGCAATCTTTCTTGCGGTTTCAGCAAGAACCCCGGGGATGGGCCCTGCAGCTCTGCTGCGTCATCGCACCTGCTCCTCGTACGTGTCTATGCCGATGAAGGACTGGATGGCGGTGGCCGCGGCCCCGCGCGCCCACTCCTCGAAGGGCAGCGGACGTGTCATCACCTCGCAATGGGCGGCCGTGCCGAAGGCGGACGCGGTGAACGCGTCGCGGATCTGCTCGGCGAACAGGTCGTACGCCGCCAGGCCTTCGCCGGAGATGATCACTCGTTGCGGTCCGAGGACGTTGGCGACGGCCCCGATGGCGCGGCCGATCGCCTCCCCGGCGCGTGCGTAGGCCTCGCGGGCGCCGGGATCGCCCCGGTGCGCCAGGTCCAGGGCCGCGGCGGAGTCGGCGACGGGCGTGCCGGTCACCTCGCGCACCCGGCGGATGATGGCCGCGTCGCCGGCGATCGCCTCCACGCAGCCGGTGTTGCCGCAGTGGCACGCCGGGCCCAGCAGGTCGATCGGCAGATGGCCGATCTCACCGGCGACGCCGTGCGCGCCGGAGACCACCTTGCCGTGCACCACGAGCCCGCAGCCGATGCCCGCGCCGACGGTCACCAGGGCGAAGTCGGAGATGCCCGCCCCGGCACCGAACCACTGCTCGGCCACGGTCAGCGCGCGGACGTCGTTGTCGACGGTGACGGGCAACCCGCTGACGGCACCGGCCAGTTCGGCCAGCGGTACGTCGCGCCAGTCCAGGAAGGGCGAGTAGCGCACGATCCCGGCGGCGCGGTCCAC
This sequence comes from Streptomyces sp. NPDC059900, assembly GCF_050270335.1. NCBI lineage: Bacteria > Bacillati > Actinomycetota > Actinomycetes > Kitasatosporales > Streptomycetaceae > Streptomyces > Streptomyces sp. NPDC059900. Next base: position 664 of record NZ_JBNNJZ010000497.1, on the reverse strand, counting down.
GTCGCCGGCGACGGCGATGCCGAGCCCGCGTACCTCGACGCCGAACCCCTCGGCCTCCGTGAGGAGTTCCCGGGCGAGTCCGGAGATCGAGGCGAGCACCGCTCCGGGCCCGCGGTCGGCGACCGGGAGATGGCGGGCGACGCGGATGCGGCAGCACAGGTCGGCGAGGACCGCGATGATCTCGTCGCCGGTCACCTTGACCCCGATGAACAGCGCCCGCCCGCCGTCGACCCGCACCAGGGTGGCGGGCCGCCCGAGGGCAGGCCGCGCCTCCTCGTCGGCTCCCTCGACGAGGTAGCCGGCCGCCATCAGCGGCCGGACCGCCTTGGTGACCGCGGCCGGGGAGAGCGCGGTCCGCCGGGAGATCTCGGTCCGAGTGAGGGGGCCGTGGGAGAGAACCGTGGTGAAGACCCGGGAGGCGGCAGGTGTGGGTGCCGGGACCACGGCGATCGGAGGGGGCGTCGAGCGCATGGCCGGAACGTAGGGGGTGTTCTTTTCCTCTGTCAATGAAAGAAGCAGGAACCTTCCAAGAAGCACGATCAGCGAGCCCGGAGCTTTCAAATAGGCGCTAGTAACGGGGTGTTGACAGCTGATCCAAGGGAGTGTTGGCTGCCGCATGTTCTCAAGGCGCCATCTGAACGTGAGGATCCATGTCCGTGATCTC
>NZ_JBNNJZ010000496.1:0-6137 GCF_050270335.1 Streptomyces sp. NPDC059900 | reverse complement strand
GTGCTGGTCCACCACCTTGACCTCGTAGTCGTTCCACGTGCCCTTCGGAGTGACGCCGGCGCCGGCCAGACCCACCCGGTCGAAGCCGTAGACCGACCCCGTCTTGTACATGTCGCCGTCAGGCCGGTCGAGCGCCTGGATCTCGTGCCCGTACTTGATGGCGACCCACTCCGGACGTGACTCCTCCGGGTGGTCGTGGACCTGCGGGAAGCGCACGAAGACGCCGCCGTTGGCGTTGCCGTTGCCCGGCGCGTCGTCCCGCCACTGGAGCTTCAGCGAGAAGTCGCCGTACTTGCGCTCCGGGAACCACAGCATGCCCATGCCCTCGACGGTGGTGCTGCTGGTGATCGAACCGTCCGCGTTCAGGCCGAACTTGCCGCCGCCGACCTGCTCCCACTTGTCCAGGGACTCCTGGGTGCCGTCGAAGATCTTGCGGTATCCGTCGGTCTGGCCGGGCTTGCCGATGCCGGACTGCTTGGCGGCCTTGTTGATCTTGTTGTACTCGCGCTTGTCGATCTCACCGCCCGCCAGGAGCTTGTCCGTGACGCTCTTGACGTGCTTCAGGAAGAGCGCGTGGGACGTCCACTCCTTCTCGTCCTCGATCAGCTCGTTGATGCGGCACCGGTTGTTGGTGACCCGGTTGGGGATACCCGTGTCGACCGTGCCGACGATGACCGTGAGCCGCTCGTCGAACTCGGCGCAGTTCGGGGACGGGACCCCGCCGCCCTTGGCGACGGTGAACGAGACGTCCTTGGCCGCCGAGACGTTGCCCGCCTTGTCGCTCGCGCGGTAGGCCACGGTGTGGCGGCCCACGCGGTCGACGACGACCGGGTCGCCGTACGCGAGGTACGGACCGCCGTCGAGCGAGTACTCGACCTTGTCGACACCGGAGTCGGCGTCGGTCGCGGTGACCGTCACCTTCGCCTTGCCGACGTACGCGCCGTCCGAGTTCTTGTCGCCCTCGACCTTCGCGGCGGTCTCCGGCGGCGTCTTGTCCTCGACCGGCGGCGTGACCACGGTGAACTCGACGGCCTTCTCGGCCGCCTGGTTCCCCGCCTTGTCCGAGGCGCGGTAGCGGATCTTGTGCGCGCCCGCGGCGTGGACCATGACCGGCGCGGTGTACGCTGTCCACTCGCCGCCGTCGCCGACCGCGTACTCGATCTTGTTGACGCCGGAGCCGGTGTCGGACGCCGTCACGGTGATGGTCGCCATCCCGAGGTACTCGCCCTTGTCGTTCTTCTCGCCGGTCACCGTCGCCGAGGTCTCCGGCGGCGTCTTGTCATTGGTGTCCGGCGCGACCACCGTGAAGTCGACGGCCTTCTCCGCCGCCACGTTGCCCGCCTTGTCGCTCGCGCGATAGCGGATCTTGTGGGTGCCGACCTGGTCGACGACCACGGGCGCCGTGTACGGCTGCCAGGCGCCGTCCGCGCCGAGCGCGAACTCGGTCTTGTCGACGCCCGAACCCTCGTCGGTGGCCGTCACCGAGACGGTGGCCGAACCGACGTACGCGCCGTCGGCGTTGGTCTGTCCCTCGACCTTGGCCGCCGTCTCCGGAGCGGTGGTGTCCTCGCCGCCGCCCTCGGTCACCACGAGGATGCCCTGCATCGCGCCGTGGCCGGGGATCGTGCAGTGGTAGCGGTACCGGCCGGGTGTGAGGGTGACCTCCGCCGTGTGCTTGCCGCCCTGGTCGTCGTTCGGGTTGGCCAGGATGTTCAGCGGCACGTCGTTGTTGTACTCGGGGTCCGAGACGTCGAACGTCAGCGTGTGCGGCATGCCGGTGTCGTTGCCGGTCGCCTCGCTGTTCTCGAAGACGATCGTCGCGGCGCCCGCGACCGCCGTGGCGGGCGCGGAGGCGTACTTGTCGATTCCGTTGTTCGCGGTCCAGGTCAGCGTCTGGGCCGCCGCTGCGCCCGGACGGTCGGGCTGGCTCGCCGCCGTCGACGTCAGGCCGAGCACCATCAGGAGCGACGCGAACAGCGCCGTCCAGAGTCTTCGCTTGTTCACGGTGGGCATCATCCGGTCTTCCTTGCCAGGTCCTTGGCGGCCGGTGTGGCCTCGCCGCCCGAGTAAGTGACGCGCCACAGCGCCGACTTGGAGTCCGAGGTGAAGAACCCGCGGCCGTAGTCGAGGACGTAGAGCGAACCGTCGGCGGCGAACTTCCAGTCCATGAGGTTCTTGATGCCGTCGTTGCCGATCGGAATGATCTTCTTCAGGGACTCGGCGTGCACGGGCAGGCCGCCGCTGCCGACCGTCTTCGGGTCGGTCAGGACCGCGTGCCGGGGCTGGTCGGCGTCGTAGAAGTCACCGACGAACCACTTGCCGTCCCAGTACGAGGGCCACTTGTCGGCGCTCGTGCTCGCCGCGTCGTAGCGGTAGACCGGGCCGTTCATCGTGGCCTGGCCGCCGCCCTTGAGCCACGGCAGGAGGATCTTCTGCTCCTCCGTCTTGTAGCTCGGGACGCCCTTCGCGTCGCGCGGGTAGTCGACGCCGCCGCCCTGCGGCGAGTACCAGATGTTGTTCGGCTCGGCCGGCGGGATGTTCACCAGGCCGTCGTTGTTGGGCGACTCGTTCTTGAGGTTCTTGCAGTCGTACCAGCCGAGCGGCTTCGTCGGGTCCGGCAGATTGCGGTCGCGGTAGGGCTGGTTGTTGCCCATGCAGTACGGCCAGCCGCGGTTGGAGGCGTGGGTGATCGCGGCGAACGTGTCGTACTTCGCCGGGCCCCACGTCGTCGAAGGCGCGCCCGCGTCCGGGCCGACCCAGCCCGCGTACAGCGTGTCGGTCTTCTTGTCGATGCTGATGCGCGCCGGGTTCCTGACGCCCATCACATAGATCTCGCCGCGCGTCTTGCCGCCGCCCTCGTCCGGCTCCTTGCCGGTGAAGAGGTTGCCCGAGGGGAGCGTGTACGTCCCGTCGTCCTCGGGGTGGATGCGCAGGATCTTGCCGTTCAGGTTGTTCGTGTTGCCCGCGGTGCGGCGCGCGTCGGCGAAGGAGACGCCCTTGAAGTTCGGCTGCGGGTTGTTGCCCGAGTAACCGTCGCTGAACTGCGAGGAGTTGTTGTCACCGGTGGCGATGTAGAGATTGCCCTTGGAGTCCCAGGCCATCCCGCCGCCCGCGTGGCAGCAGCTGTGGATCTGCACCGGCCACTTGAGCAGCACCTTCTCGCTGGCCATGTCCAGCTTGTCGGTGGTGCGGTCGAGCGTGAAGCGCGACACGTAGCGCTCGGCCATGTGCGTCTCGCGGTTGATCTTCGAGTGGGGTGTGTAGTGCAGGTACACCCAGCCGTTCTGCTCGAACTCCGGGTCGAGTTCGATGCCGAGCAGGCCCTCCTCGACCTTGATCAGCTCGTCGCCGCCGCCCTTGTTGCCGAAGACGGTCAGCGCTCCCGCGAGCGTCGACTTCTTCGTCTTGGGGTCGTAGACGTGGATCTCGCCCTTGCCCTTGCCGATGTCCGGGTTGTTCCAGTCGGTGATGACCGGCTGCGAGGAGTCGGCGCCGCCGCGGCCGATGTAGAGGACCTTGCCGTCGGGCGCGGTGACCAGGCCGTGCGGCTCGCCGATCTGGTCGTTCTTGCCCGGCTGGTTGGCCTGGGTCAGGCGCTGCGCCTTGTAGTTGGCGTTGATCGTCGACTTGCAGTCGGCGCGCGAGATGCGGGTGGTCCAGTTCAGGGCGCCGCGCAGGTGGCTGCGGAAATCGGTCTCGTCGTACGAGGCCGCCGTACCGCCCATTCCGGTGTAGAAGGAGCGTCCGCCGTCGTAGTCACGGCACCAGGAGACCGGGTGGTCGGCGCCGTTCTTGCTCTCGCCCGGCGCGTACGTCGACTCGCGCACACGGGCCACGGTGTGGACCTCGCCGGACGGGTTCTTGGTCCAGTTCAGCCACTGGTCGGGGCGCTTCCACTGAAGGGGCAGGTCCTTGGTGGCCGGGTGCTCCCGGTCGCCGACCTCGACGGTGGCGCGCTGCACGTTCGTCGGGCTGGAGTCGGCCGGGCGTGCGCCGATCAGGCCGGTGAACCAGTTGGAGTACGGCTCGGCGCGGGCCGCGTCATGGATGCCGAGGAAGCCGCCGCCGGCCTCCATGTAGGCCTCCAGGCCCGCTTCCTGCTCGGGGTCGAGGACGTCGCCGCCGCCGGTCAGGAAGGCGACGGCGTTGAACTTGCCGAGCTTGGCCTCGTTCGTGAAGACCGACGCGTCGTCGGTCGCCACGATCTTGAACCGCTCGGCGGCCGGGCCGCTCTGGCCGATCTTTTCGATGGCCTCGATGCCGGCGTTCACCACCGGCGACTCGTCGCCGCCCGCCGCCGACCCATGGAACACCAGGACGCGTACGTTCGCCTGGCCGGGCGGCGACGGCAGGGACATCGTTGTCAAAGGCGGTTCGGGATAGGGCCGCGCGGTCGCGGCCTGTGTGGAGAGCGCGCCGGTGACCATGGCTCCGGAGAGCAGGGCGGCGGCCCAGGCGCGGCGCGAGCCGACCCGGCTGCGATCCGGGCTCCGGCCCTGGTCCTCGCGGTTCGATCTGCGTCTGACTCTGCTCAACCCTCGTACAGTCAAGGGCTCTTGATGCGACGTGAGCCGCATGAGTACACCCACCCCTCGTCGGTCACAGCAACAGGCGCGGATGAAGCTAGACCTCTTTTCGCCACTCGCCAATAGGTACGGACGGAATTCCGCGAACTTTGTCCTGCGTGTGGATAAACGAGGATCCCCCCGATACCGTGTGGCCGTCTCGGGGGCCACCTGCGCCCCATCAGTCTCCGTACCGCAGTGGGGAGTTCGGCATGGACCGACGCAGCTTCAACCGGCGGATGCTCGTGGGCGGGGTGGCCGCGACGGCCGGGGTGACATCGTTGTCGCTGGCCACGGCGCCCGAGGCGAGCACCGCCGAAGGGCCGAAGACCGCGCCGGCCGGCGGCGAGGTGCGCCGCATCAAGATGTACGCGGAGAAGCTGCCGGACGGGCAGATGGGCTACGGCCTGGAGAAGGGCAAGGCGTCCATCCCCGGCCCGCTCATCGAGCTGAACGAGGGCGACACCCTGCACATCGAGTTCGAGAACACCATGGACGTCGACGCCAGCCTGCACGTCCACGGCATGGACTACGAGATCTCCAGCGACGGCACCAGACACACCAAGAGCCACGTGGAGCCGGGCGGCAAGCGCACGTACACCTGGCGCACGCACGCGCCGGGCCGCCGCAAGGACGGCACCTGGCGGCCGGGCACGGCGGGGTACTGGCACTACCACGACCACGTGGTCGGCACCGACCACGGCACGGGCGGCGTGCGCAAGGGCCTGTACGGCGCGCTGATCGTGCGCCGCAAGGGCGACCTGCTGCCGGACAAGACCTTCACGATCGTCTTCAACGACATGACGATCAACAACAAGGCGGGCCACGACGCGCCCAACTTCGAGGCGACGGTGGGAGATCGGGTCGAGTTCGTCTCGATCACGCACGGCGAGTACTACCACACGTTCCACGTGCACGGTCACCGCTGGGCGGACAACCGCACGGGCCTGCTGACCGGCCCCGACGACCCGAGCCAGATCCTCGACGACAAGATCTGCGGGCCGGGGGACTCCTTCGGCTTCCAGGTCATCGCGGGGGAGGGGGTGGGCGCGGGCGCCTGGATGTACCACTGCCATGTGCAGAGCCACTCGGACATGGGAATGGCAGGGCTCTTCCTGGTGAAGAAGGCGGACGGCACGATCCCGGACTACGAGGCGCACCATGCCTCTTCGGCGGCGAAGAAGCCCTCCGGGGACGAGAAGGACTCCTCCGCCGAAGCCGGGAAGGGCTCCTCCGGCCACGACCACCACGGCTGAGCCCTAGCGGTCGTTCACCGCGCCGATGTCGTACACCGCCCAGGCGGTGTGCGGCTCCTCCTGTACGTAGATGCGCGGTCCGCGGCAGACCGTCCGGCGGCGTTGCCCCAGCGGGCCGCCGTCGGGGCCGACGAGGCGGCCCGTGGCGTACGGCCTGACCTCCTGGTGACGGAGTTCGGCGTGGACGAGCCGGTCGCGCTCGTCGCGGTACCCGCCGAGAAAGGTCACCCCTCCTTGGTGCACGGCCAGCGCGGTGGCTCCCGCCGTGCCGTTGGCGCGCCGGCGCACCGTACCGTCGGGCCTGACCTCCAAGAGG
>NZ_JBNNJZ010000495.1:0-6144 GCF_050270335.1 Streptomyces sp. NPDC059900 | reverse complement strand
GGCCCGCGGCCATGAGCCGCGGGCCACCGCCCGTGCTGGTAACTCCTGCGCCGGATGCCGTCAGGCGCCGATGCTGTCCTTCGGAGTCTCGTCGGCAGCCTGCTCCGCGGCCTCCTTCTTCGCCTGCTTCTTGGTGGCCATCAGGCTGGTGATCGTCGTGATGACAAGGACACCGCAGATGACGCCGAGCGAGACCGGGATGGAGATCTCCGGGACGTGCACGCCGTTCTCGTGCAGGGCGTGCAGGACCAGCTTCACGCCGATGAAGCCCAGGATGACCGACAGGCCGTAGCTGAGGTGGACCAGCTTCTTGAGCAGTCCGCCGATGAGGAAGTACAGCTGGCGCAGACCCATCAGGGCGAAGGCGTTCGCCGTGAAGACGATGTACGGGTCCTGGGTGAGGCCGAAGATCGCGGGGATCGAGTCCATCGCGAAGAGCACGTCGGTGGTACCGATGGCGAGCATGACGACCATGAGGGGCGTCATGATCTTCTTGCCGTTCTTCTGGATGAACAGCTTCGTGCCGTGGTACCGGTCGGCGACGCCGAACTTGCGCTCGGCGGCCTTCAGGAGGCGGTTCTCCTCCCACTCCTCTTCGTCCTCGTCGGCACGCGCCTCCTGGATGAGCTTCCAGGCGGTGTAGATCAGGAACGCGCCGAAGATGTAGAAGACCCAGGAGAAGTTGGCGATGACCGCGGCGCCCGCGGCGATGAAGATCGCTCGCAGTACGAGCGCGATCAGCACACCGAACAGCAGCACCCGCTGCTGGAGATGGCTGGGCACCGAGAACTTCGCCATGATCAGGATGAAGACGAAGAGGTTGTCGACGCTGAGCGACTTCTCGGTGATGAAGCCCGCGAAGAACTCGCCGCCGGCCTGGCCGCCGCCCCAGATCAGCAGGCCCACTCCGAAGAGAGCGGCCAGCACGATCCAGACGATCGTCCAGATTCCGGCTTCCTTGATGGATACGTCGTGCGGCTTGCGGCCGATGAAGAAGTCGACCGCGATCAGGGCACAGAGACCAAGAATGGTCACTACCCAAAGGGTCATTGAAACGTCCACTGCGCCTCCGGCGTCGTACGGCTACTGATCAGCGTCGTCGCTGCCGGAGGTCTCTTCCACCCGAGGCGGCTCACCGCCCCGCGGGCCGACGCCCCGGGACCGATGGCGGTCCGTATTGACGGGCACGTCGCGTTCGGGAGTACTCCCCTCCGCTGCAAGAAGAGTACGCGAAACACCAAGATTTAGTAAAGGAGATGGCAAACAAGAGCCAAAAGACCAGGTCAGGCGGGTCCGAAAGTAGCTTTACCGGTAGTGGCCGCGACGGCTTCCGGGGCCCGCCGGAGCGTCCCGCGGGGCGTCAGCGGCCGCCCGTCCGGCGCACGTGCGCGACCTGGTCGAGGACCTGCCCGAGCACCCCGCTGCCGCGCGGCACCATCGGCGGTTCGTACGTCCACGCGTGGCCCACCCAGGGGTCGGCGAGGTGATCGTCGGCCACCGGGGTCAGGCGCAGGAGCGCACGCCAGAGCGGGTCGAGCAGCGGGCCGTACTCGGCGGCGTCCTCACGGTCGGCGACCAGCATCAGATGTACGCCGACCGCGGGGCCCTCGTCCGCGAGGTAGCGGAGCTGGGTCACGGCGCGGTCGTCGAAGCCGTGCGGGAAGTCGTTGACGATCAGGAGCTGCTCGGCGGTGTCCAGGTCCGGCGGCAGCGCGTCGGAGGCGCCCGCGCGGATCGCCATCTGCACCAGGTCCACGCGCTGGGTGAGCTTGGCGAGTACGGCGGAGACGCCTGCCGCACCCGCGGCCGGGGCCCCGTCGAGGACGCCCGCCGCCACCAGCGGGGAAAGCGCGGACGCAGCGGAGCCCGCGGCGTCGATGACGTGCACCGTGAACTCACCGGCCGGATAGACCGCGAGCAGCCGCGCGGCGTGCGCGACCGCGCTGTCCATGGCCAGGCGGCGCAGCTGGTCCGTGTCGGCCAGGGTGTCCGTGCCCGACGAGCGGCCGCTGTCGATCCACAGGCCGCGTTCGAGGGGCAGCCTGACCAGCATCGGGATGCGCAGGCCGGGGCGCTCGGGCAGATGAAGGTCGCCCAGGCGTAGCGCCATGGGGATCTCCATGGGCGAGCGGTAGGCGTGCCAGACGGGGCTGTCCCAGCCGGCGTACGCCATGGGCAGGGCGGGCTCGACGACCTCGGACTCGGCGGCGAGTTGGCCCAAATCGCGGTCGAGTGCCTCCCTGGCCCGGTCGACGAGCAGGCCGTGTTTGGTGCGGGCGGCCTCGCGTGCGAGGTCCCCGGTGTTGCCGATGCGGCTGCGCGGGTCGGAGAGGACCTTGTCGAGCTCCTGGTCCATGCGCGAATCGGCGAAGTCGACGGCGCTTCGGTAGGCGGCCGTGGCGCGGGCCAGGTCCTCGAACATGCCCCACACCTGGTTGTAGAGCCGCTCGTCCATGGACCAGCCGGTCGCGTCGCCCGCCACGGGCTGGGCGCTCCTGCCCGGCTCGGCCGGGGCCGCCGTCGGCGCGGGCGGCGGCGGTGCGCTCGTCTGACGGCCGGGGTGGGTGTAGTTGACGGGGCCGCCGGCCGTGCTGCCCGCGTCGCCCGGCTGACGGGGGGCCGGGGCGGGCTGGGGAGCGGCGGTGCTGTCCGGTCCCGGCGCTCCGGGCGCGGCGGCCGTCTGACCCGCCGCCCGTACGCGGGCCTCGTCCGAGGGGCGGGGCGGCGGCGCGGCCACCGAGCGGGCGAGGCCGCGGGCCACCGCTTCGTTGATCGTGCCCGCCAGTTCGTGGGCCTGCGGCAGGCCCTGGTCGGTGAGCATGTCGGCGAGGCCGCCCGCATACCCCTGGCCGACGGCGCGCACCTTCCAGGCGTCCTGCCTGCGGTAGAGCTCCAGGGCGACGACGGCGGACTCGGCGTCCAGGTCCGTGATGGTGTAGCTGGCGACCTCGGAGCCGTCGAGCCCGGTGACGGCCACGAAGGGGGCGGCGAGGGAGCCGAAGCTGGCCGGTCCCCCGACGCCGACGGGCAGCGCGAGCAGGACGCTGACCCGGTGCACCTCGTCGGGCACGGCGCCGAGGTCCACCGCGAGGCGGTGGTCGGCGGCGGCCTGCCGGGGCACTTCGAGGCCCGGCAGCGTGGGCGAGCCGGGGTGGGCCACCCAGTCCGTGCCGCGCACCTTGCCCCGGTCGTCGCCGAGCGTGACCCCCGCCACGATCGGCTTGCCGACCGAGACCCGGATCTCCAGACGGGTCTCGCGCAGCGGGTGGTTCTGCCCCCGGACCAGCTCGGCCGTCATCGCCTCGTCCCCCTCGTGCCCTCTGTACCTACTGGTGCCGCGTGTCCTTACAGGTGCGGCAGGATCGACGGCATCAGGTCCTGGAACGTGCGCCCGTTGGCGGGGTTGCCGATGGCCGTCATCTGCCAGCCCGCGCCCACGCGGTGGACCTTCGCCATGATCTGCGCGGTGTACTGACCGCCGCCGTCGAGGGTGTAGCGGGCGAGCTCCTGGCCGTTGGTCTCGTCGACCAGGCGGCAGAACGCGTTCTGCACTTCCTGGAACGTCTGGCCCGTGAAGGAGTTCACCGTGAAGACGATCTGGTCGATGTGGACCGGGACGCGCTGCAGGTCGACGAGGATCGACTCGTCGTCCCCGCCCTGGCCGGCGCCGCCGACCAGGTTGTCGCCGGTGTGCCGCACGGAACCGTCGTCGCTGACGAGGTGACGGAAGAACACGACGTCGATCGGCTGCTTGTCGGCGAACAGCACGGCCGAGGCGTCCAGGTCGACCTCGCGCGTACGCGTGCCGAACAGGCCGCGCCTCGGGGCCGCCTGCCAGCCGAGGCCCATGCGCACCGCGGTCAGGGCGCCCCCGTCGTCCTTCTGCAGACTGATGGCCTGACCCTTGGTCATGTTGACCGTCACGCGCTGTCCCCTCTCCAACTGCCCGGGCAACCGCCGGTCTGTGCGGTTGCCCAGCACCTTATGCAGAGGCACGGACAGTGCCGCACCGCGGGCAGTACTTTGTGTCGGTCTTGCAACACACCAGGCAGTACGCCTAGGCCTGCCCCGCCTCCCGCATCTGCCTGAGCTCCTTCTTCATCTCCGACACCTCGTCACGCAGCCGTGCGGCGATCTCGAACTGCAGGTCGGCGGCTGCCGCGCGCATCCGCGTGGTCATCTCCTCGATCTGCTCGGCCAGTTCGGCCGCGGGACGGTCCGTGGGCACCTTCTCGGCGGCCTTGCCCTTGGCGGCCTTGTTCGCCTTGCCGCCCAGGGCGGGCACCGGCGCCTTGGCCGCCGTGCCCGCGTCGCCGCCCTTCGACTTGCGGTAGTCCGTGCCGAGCAGCTGTTCCGTGTCGACCTCCTCGCGCGCGATCGCCGACACGATGTCGTTGATCTTCTTGCGCAGGGGCTGGGGATCGATCCCCTTCTCCTTGTTGTACGCGATCTGCTTCTCGCGGCGGCGGTTGGTCTCCTCGATGGCCTGCTCCATCGCCGGGGTGACCTTGTCCGCGTACATATGGACCTGGCCCGAAACATTGCGCGCCGCGCGGCCGATGGTCTGGATCAGGGAGGTGCCCGAGCGCAGGAAGCCCTGCTTGTCGGCGTCGAGGATCGACACCAGGGAGACCTCGGGCAGGTCCAGGCCCTCGCGCAGGAGGTTGATGCCGACCAGGACGTCGTACTCACCGGCGCGCAGTTCGCGCAGGAGCTCGACGCGGCGGAGCGTGTCGACGTCGCTGTGCAGATAGCGGACCTGGATGCCCAGTTCGAGGAAGTAGTCGGTGAGGTCCTCGGCCATCTTCTTGGTGAGGGTGGTGACCAGGACGCGCTCGTCCTTCTCGGTGCGCGTGCGGATCTCGTGCACCAGGTCGTCGATCTGCCCCTCGGTGGGCTTGACCACGACCTCCGGGTCGATGAGGCCGGTGGGGCGGATGATCTGCTCGACGAAGCCGTCCCCGCGCGAGAGCTCGTACTTTCCGGGGGTCGCCGAGAGGTAGACGGTCTGGCCGATGCGGCCGAGGAACTCCTCCCACTTCAGCGGGCGGTTGTCCAGCGCGGACGGCAGCCGGAAGCCGTGGTCCACCAGGGTGCGCTTGCGGGAGGCGTCCCCTTCGTACATCGCGCCGATCTGCGGGACCGTGACGTGCGACTCGTCGATGACGAGGAGGAAGTCCTCGGGGAAGTAGTCGATGAGGGTGTTCGGCGCGGAGCCGGGCTCGCGGTCGTCGAAGTGCATCGAGTAGTTCTCGATGCCGGAGCAGGAGCCGATCTGGCGGAGCATCTCCAGGTCGTACGTCGTGCGCATGCGCAGGCGCTGGGCCTCCAGCATCTTGCCCTGCTTCTCCAGCTCGGACAGGCGCTCGGCGAGCTCCTTCTCGATGCCGTTGACCGCCTTCTCCATGCGCTCCGGGCCCGCCACGTAGTGCGAGGCCGGGAAGACGTACAGGTGGTCGTCGTCGCTGATGACCTCGCCGGTGAGGGGGTGCAGCGTGGAGAGCGCCTCGATCTCGTCGCCGAACATCTCGATGCGGACGGCCAGCTCTTCATAGACCGGGAAGATCTCGATGGTGTCGCCGCGGACCCGGAAGGTGCCGCGGGTGAACGCCAGGTCGTTGCGCGTGTACTGGATGTCGACGAAGCGGCGCAGGAGCTGGTCGCGGTCGATCTCGTCGCCGACCTTGAGCGAGACCATCCGGTCGACGTACTCCTGCGGGGTGCCGAGGCCGTAGATGCAGGAGACGGAGGCGACCACGACCACGTCACGCCGGGTGAGCAGCGAGTTCGTCGCGGAGTGGCGCAGGCGCTCGACTTCCTCGTTGATCGAGGAGTCCTTTTCGATGTACGTGTCCGACTGCGGGACGTAGGCCTCGGGCTGGTAGTAGTCGTAGTACGAGACGAAGTACTCCACCGCGTTGTTCGGCAGGAGCTCGCGGAATTCGTTTGCCAGCTGGGCGGCCAGCGTCTTGTTCGGCGCCATCACGAGGGTGGGGCGCTGGAGCTTCTCGATCATCCACGCGGTGGTGGCCGACTTGCCGGTGCCGGTCGCGCCGAGCAGGACGACGTCCTTCTCACCTGCGCGCACGCGCCGGTCCAGGTCGGCGATGGCTGTCGGCTGGTCGCCGCTTGGCTGGTAGTCAC
>NZ_JBNNJZ010000494.1:0-6161 GCF_050270335.1 Streptomyces sp. NPDC059900 | reverse complement strand
CCTGGCCTGGAGCGGCAGCTGGCGCGTCACCGTGCAGCGCACCCCCGACGGCCGGGCGGGCTTCACCGGCGGCGCGGGCAGCGACGGCATGACCCAGCCCCTGGACGCGGGCGCACAGTTCACCACGCCACGCCACGCGGGCCTCTACGCGGAAGGCGGCTTCGGCGCGACCAGCCGCGCCTGGCACGCCTACGTCCTGGCTCACGTACTGCCCCACCCCGACGAGACACGCCCCGTGCTCTACAACTCCTGGGAGGCCACCGGATTCGACGTCGACGAGGCGGGCCAGAAGGCCCTTGCGGCCCGGGCGGCGGCGCTCGGCGCGGAGCTCTACGTCATGGACGACGGCTGGTTCGGCGCGCACCGCCGCGAAGGCTCGGGCCTCGGCGACTGGACGCCGTCCCCCGCCCGCTTCCCCGGCGGGCTCGCGCCGCTGGTGCGCGAGGTGCACCGGCTGGGGATGCGCTTCGGCCTGTGGGTGGAGCCCGAGAGCGTCAGCCCGGACAGCGATCTCTACCGCCGCCACCCGGAGTGGGTCCTGCACTTCCCGCACCGCACCCGCACCGAACTGCGCGGCCAGCTGGTCCTCAACTTCGCCCGCCCCGACGTCGCGGACTGGGCCTACGGGTGGCTGACCCGTCTGGTGGCCGACCACGGCATCGACTTCCTCAAATGGGACATGAACCGTCCGTTCAGCGAGGCGGGCTGGCCGGATCACGCGGACGGCGCGGACCAGGTGGGCACGGCGTACGTGCACCACCTCTACGACGTCATCGACCGGCTGCGCGCCGACCACCCCGGCCTGCGGATCGAGGCGTGCAGCGGCGGGGGCGGCCGGATCGACCCGGGCATCCTCTCCCGTACCGACCAGGCATGGACCTCGGACAACACCGACGCGGCGGACCGGATCTTCATCCAGCACGGCTACGGCCAGATCTACCCGTCCCGGACGATGGCCGCATGGGTCACCGACGTGCCCAACCAGCTCACCGGCCGGTCGGTGCCGCTGCGCTTCCGCTTCCATGTCGCGATGGCCGGGGTCCTGGGCATCGGCGGCGACCTGACCCGCTGGACCGATGCCGAACTGGCCGAAGGGGCCGAGCTGGTGGCCCAGTACAAGCGGGTGCGCCACCTCGTGCAGCACGGCATCCTGCACCGGCCGCGCGGCCCGGTCGACGACGGTCCCGCCGCGGTGCAGTACACGGCGCGGGACGGCAGCGAGGCCCTGCTCCTGGTCTGGCAGCGCTCCCCGCGCCACGGCTCCCCGCGGCCCGTACTGCGCCTGGGAGGTCTCGATCCCGCCGCCCGCTACCGTGACGCCCGCACGGGCGCGGTGCACTCGGCGACCGTACTCGGCCAGTACGGCCTGCGCCCCGAGCTGCCGCCGGGCGACTGGGCGAGCGCGGCGGTGCATCTGGTGCGCGTCACCTGACCGGACGGCGCCCCTCCTCGTGCCAACTCCATTACTGTGTCGGGCAGTTGCCAACCGGGTAGTACAAGGGGGGCTGCGCACACGGGGCAGGGCGCACGGCATGACGCCGAGTGGCACCGTCACAGGGCGCGGAACACGGCGCGCATGCATCGGGGGGACCGAGTGGCACGTGAACCACGGCGATTGACGCTGACCGAAGCCATCGAGTCGCTGCGTCAGGACTTGGCTGCCGCACAGCAGCAGGGCATCGGCAGGGCCGTCGGATTCTCCGTCGACGGCATCAGCGTCGAACTGGACGTACAGGCCGAACAGAGCGACACCGCCGAGGGCGGGGTCTCGTGGTACGTGAGCGCGAAGCGCGGGCGCACCCGTGTCAGGCGCACCGGGACCCGCCTGGTCGTGACGCTGAAGCCGCGCGGCGCCCTGAACGTCGGCGAGCACGCCGAGCGGCCCCGCAACGCTCCGCCGCCCCGTCCGCCGGGACCCACGGCTCCCGGCGCGGGAGAGTGATGCATGGTCGGCTCCGCACGCCTTGTGCCGGACCGCCTTGTGGAGATCAGTGTGCGGGACGAGTCGGGGCGTCATGTCGGGTACGGCTCGGGCTGGGTTCTGGACACCGATCTGATCCTGACCGCCGCGCATCTGCTGGTGCCCGGGCAACCCGCCGGCCGGCCCGCGCCGGCGGGCGCGCTCCTGGTCGAGGTGCGGCAGGGCATGCACGCGGCCCATCTGCCCTGGCACCCCTGCGAGATCGTCTGGAACGGCCTCGCGCCCCCGCCCCTGCCGCGTGACACCCGCGCGGAGTTGCGCCCGCGCTGGGACACCGGCGCCGAGGGCGGACCTGCTCTGCCGCTGGACGCGGCGCTGCTCGTCGTGACCGGCTCGGGCTGGGAGCCGCCGGAGCGGGACGGCAATCCCCGCCTGGGCCTCGCGGAGGCCGACATCACCGAGTTCCAGGTCTTCGGCTTTCCCGGCTTCAACTACGAGGAGCGCTACGCCCACAATCCCTTCCAGGGCGGCGGCCGGCTCCGGCCCGCCCACCTCGCACGGTCGGAACTGATGACGTTGAACGTGACGGAGGAGGACTGCCCGGCCCTGGGTGCCGACTGGGGCGGCATCTCGGGCGCCGCGGTCCTCGTCGACCAGCGGCGCGTCCTGGTGGGGGTCGTCCTGCAGAGCGACGTGGGCAGCCGCACGACACTGACGGCCCTGTCGGTCGAAGCGCTCCAGCGGGACGGCGAGTACTGCCGCCGCCTGTCCGAGCACACCGGCGGCTTCAGCGAGGCGCAGAACAGGCGCAGGGTGCTGGCCGAAGTCCGCGGCCAGTTGGAGAGGGCGGACACCCTGCGCGGCTGGCCATCCCGCCTCGCGCTGCTGCGCCGCGTGTTCCCGGATGCGGCCCGGGATGCCGAGCTGGCCCGCCTCCCCGCCGAGTTCCTGCTGCCGCTGCTCGTCGACCTGTGCGCCGCGAGACCCACCGGAATGAGCGATCTGGCGGCGGCCTACGAACAGGCGCACCCCATGGACCGGGCCGTCGCGGCGGCACTGCACTTCCGGGTGGACGAACTGGAGGCCCTGCGCCAGATCGGGCCCGAGGGCTGGGTGCAACTGCGCGCCGTCCTGGCCCGGTTGTACGAGTCGGACCTGAACGACAATCCCGTGTCCGTGCTCTACGCCCGCGCCACCAGATCACTGAGCGAGGGGATGCCCGCGCACTGCGACGGGTTGTGGAAGGCGTTCGTCAATCTCGCGGGCAGCAACATGCCCTCCGAGGGCCTGCCTCCGGCCGTGCACTTCCTCGAACTGGTCGCCAGCGCGGTCGGCGGCGCGACCGCCAAGGAGATCCAGGCCTACAGCCGGGCCTGGGCCCTGCGCCTGGAGAGCGCCCGGCAGGGCTCGCTCTCGCGCACCGACACGGGATGGCCGCCCGGCACCGCGGGAACTACCGCGCCGCGCACCGGCTACCCGGAGCAGGTCGACACCCTGCGCAGCAGCCTCGCCAAGGTCCCCGTACAGCCCGCCACGTCCGCGAAACTCCTGGTGGAGCTGGAGCCCGACCCAGGCAACGACCCCGACGACTGGGCGGTGTCCTTCTACTTCCACTGCCGGCCGCGCCCCGGCAGCTGGCTGCGCCTGCCGCTGCCGCACACCGAACGCAGCATCCGCCTGGCCGATCTGCTGACCCGGGTCGACCTGGCCAGGGAGCGGCTGAAGCGGGACTACGGCGTGCCCGGCGAGCGGATCGACGTCGAGTACGTGCTGCCGCTGGACCTCATCGACCACCCGGACACCCTGATACGGCGCGGCGCGCTGCCGGAGTTCGGGATGTCCTTCCCGCTGATCGTGCACAGTCGCGACCGGATGCGGCACCCCCCGTGGTGCCGGACGTGGCGCGAGCGCTGGCGGCCCCTCAGCGGCCAGCCGGAGGCGGGACGGCTGCTGCAACTGGTGCGGGCGCTCAGCGAGGACGGACGGGAGTTCGACGGCGAGGAACCGGTGGCGGGCCTGGTGCTGGCCCACAAACCCAGCTCGGCCGAAGGGCGCAGGGACGTCACCAAGGCGCTGCGGCACGGGGTGCCGCTGGTGATGTGGCGGCACGACGAGCGGGCGCAGCCCGACTTCTCCGTGCTGTTCACCCGCATCATGTCCGAAGGAGGCCTCGACGTGCCCGATTACGGCCGGGATGATGGCGGGGGTGGTGGCGCCGCTTCGCCCTGGACCGTCGGCTGGCACCACCGGATCGTCATCATCTATGACACTCCGGACGGGTTGCCCGAGCTCATTTACGGAGCTGCTTCGTGAACTCGCCGCTCAGTGCCGGACCCCCGGCCCGCAACGCCGCCGCGCCGGGCCCGTATCTGGGCACGGGTGTGCCGCACGAGCCGCCCGCCGTCCTGCCTGCTCCCCCGCCGTGGCGCACGTACACGGGAGGCCCCGATCTGGCGCCGCCGCCCGACGACACGGAGGAGACCGGGCGCAGGCTGGGAGCGGCGACGCGCGCGGCGCTTGGCCTGCGGACCGCGGCCGGCGAGACGGCCGCGGTCAACGCGGCGCTCACGCTGCGCAAACCGCTGCTGATCACCGGTCCGCCCGGCGTGGGCCGCTCCGCGATCGCCTTCCGCATCGCCAGGGAGCTGGGGCTCGGCCGCGTCCTGCACTGGACGGTGACCGGCGCATCGGTGCTCCGGGACGCGCTGTACGCGGCGCGCCCCGCGCAAGACGGCACGAAGGTACGCCTGGGGCCGCTGGGCACGGCGCTGCTCCCCTACGGCCGGCCCCGCGTCCTGCTCGTCGAGGGCCTGGACCGCGGCGACTTCGATCTGCCCGTCGAGCTGCGCACGGTGCTGCGGCGCGGCGGCTTCGACCTCCCGGAGCTGGCCGAGGAGGCAGCGGCCCGGGTGCTGACCGACGACCCCGGTGCGGCGGCACCGGTGGCGTACGGCGCGGTCGCCTGCCACGAGCTGCCGATCACCGTGATCACCGCGGGGCGGGCCAGGGTCTTCCCGGCCGAGTTCATGGCGGACTGCCTGCACTGGGAGCATCCGGCGCCGACGGCGCCGGAGCTGACCGCGGCGGTCACCAGCCGGGCCGGGCTCACCGACGGCGCCGATCCGCGGCTGCTCGCCCTGATCACCGAGCTGGCCGAGGCCTGGTCCGCCGATCCCCTGGCGCTTGGCCCGCTGACCGTGGACCGGGCCCTGGACGCGGTGACGCTCGCCGCGGCAGGACCCTGGCCGCCCGACGAAAGCCCGGACGCTGTCGCGGCACGCCTGCTCGGCCTGCTGCGGGGACCGGCCCCGGGGCCATGAGCGAGCGCCGCATCCTGGACCGGCTCGACGGCGCGCTGCTCGGCCGCCCCCTCGGCGCCGGGCAGCAGCCTGGCGCGGGTCCGCCCCCCTCGGACGCCCCCGACTGGCCGGTGGTCGCGCGGAGCCTGCACCGCCTTGGCCATCAGGACGGCGGCCGGCAGGTCGACCTGGTGCTCGACACGGCCCCGGGGATGGTGCTGTGGGAGCCGGTCACGTCGCAGCTTCGGACCTTGCTGCGGGGGCAACGCGGGCTGCACGTCACCGAGCTGTCCTGGAACGGCGGCTCCGACCACCACCCCGGCCTTTTCCCGGCCGGGAGCCGCAGCCGCCTGATCCTGGTCGTCACCGACGCCCTCGGCCCCGCGTGGCAGGACGGGAGCGCCGCGGCCACCATGGCCCGCTGGGCGTCCCGGCATCCGGTGGCCTGCGTCCATCTGCTGCCGCAGCGGCTGTGGCAGCGCTCCGCACTGCCCGTGCGGCGCATCCGTCTCCCGGCTCCCGCACCCGGCGCCCCCGACGCTCCCGGCCGCGAAGTGCGCGGCATCCTCGTCGGCGGCAACGCCCTCTCCCCGCAGCACACCGCGCTGCCCGTCGGGACCGTCCCGCTGCCCCTGCTGCCGCTGCGCGGCCGGTGGCTGGCGCGCTGGGCCCGGTGGCTGACGGGAGGCGCCGACGGGTGGACGGAGCTGACCGCATGTCCGTTGGCGCCGCCGGGCGCGCCGCAACCGCCGTACGAAGAACAGGCGGCAGCGCTCCCCGCCGACACGGCGGGCCGGGTCGCCGCCTACCGGGCGGGCTGCTCGGCCCCGGGCGCGGCGCTGGCCTCGCTGCTCGCCGCCGCCCCGCTGACGCTTCCGGTGATCCGGGCGCTGCGCGACCGGTTCGCACCCGATGCCGGACCCGCCGATCTGGCCGAGCTG
>NZ_JBNNJZ010000493.1:0-6178 GCF_050270335.1 Streptomyces sp. NPDC059900 | reverse complement strand
GTACATCGCCTCCGTGTACCAGGTGTCGGGCGCCGTCAGGAAGCCCTCGTGCTCCAGGCCGATCGACTTGGAGTTCACGTACCAGTTGCCCGCGTGCCAGGCGACGTCCTTGGCCTTCACGTGCTGGGCGATGTGGCCGTCGGTGGAGCGCAGGGTGTACTGCCACGACACGTACGTCGGGTCCTGCACCAGATTCAGGACACCTTCCCAGCGCCCCTCGGTGTCATGGATGACGATGGTGTCGATGCTCTGGCTCTTGGGCCGGTTCCCCAGGTCGTGGTTGCCGTAGTCGTCGTTGCCGTTGGGGTCCTTGAACTCCTCGTACGGCGCCGGGATCCACTCGCACGACACGGTCTTGGGACACTCGGTCTCGCCCTCGGGGGCCTTGCGCAGCCCCATGCCCCGCACCTGCGCGGCATCCGGCTTCAGACCGCGGACCGCCGCCAGGGTCACGTGCTGCCCGGCGTCGGTGGTGCGCTCCTGGCCGTCGTGGATGACGGCGAAGACATCATTGGCGTACGTCGCCGCGGTGGCCTGGTCGTCGGCGCCCGAGAAGCGGGCGATCGCGCCGTACCAGTCGGCGGGGTCCTCGCTCAGCGGCTTGCCGAGCTTCTTCTGCGCCGCGGCGAGCAGGGCGGCGCCGCCGCGTACGTTGGCCGCCGGGTCGGTGCGCAGCCGCTCGGCGGAAAGCCCGCTGAGCTCGGCGGCACGCGGCAACGTCTCGAGCCGCGCGCGCAGTTGCCTGTCCTGCGGCACCTTGGCCCTGAATTCCTCCGGCTTGAGGACACCCCTAGAGGAGTCACCGCGCGGATCTTCGTCGCCCTCACTGTGGTGCGGGGCGCCGGCGATCGCGGTACGCGCATCGGTGAGGTGCATCGGACCATAACCGCCGGTCACACTCGGCGCACCACCGTGCGCGTCCCAGCGGGACTGGAGATAAGACACACCGAGCAGCACGCTCTGCGGCACGCGATACTCGGCGGCGGCATCAGCGAAGGCGCCCTGCAACCCGTCGGCGGACGGGGCGGAGGGTGCGGACGGCGCGGCACCGAGCAACGGCAGCAGCAGGCCGGCAGAGACAAGAGCACCCGCGGTCCTGACGGCGCGTCTGCGCACGGCAGGGGTGCGGGCGGTGACGGATCCTCGCAATGCAGCCTCCTGGGACGGTGAAGCGTGATGGGGCGTGCGGGGCCGGGCGTGCGTCAGTGGTACCGGCTCTCCGACGATCCGTCAATCATGCCCGGGACAACGAATTCCCCATGTCAGCGCCGCTCCCGCCCCCTTTCGCCCCGGGATGCCGCACGGCCTGCGGCGCGTCAGTGGATTGGACCAATGAGCAGCAAGGACGAGCAGAAACACCACCTGCCCGGCGGATGGACCGCCCGGGCCACCAGAGGTCCGGTCCACCTGTTCGGGTGAAGGGGCCGGGGTCTCCCGCTCGGCAATGAGGTGGCGGCTCCGCAGCCTCAGGGCCGCAGCGTTGTGAACGCCCGGTCGACAAGGGTGCCCCGGTCCGCCGTGCCGCCGGAACGCAGCCATTCCCGGTCCGCCGCGTCGAGGGCCGCTGCGGCGGCCGAGGTGAGGACATCGGCGGTGAAGACGTCCAGTGGCGCGCCCGGCCGTCGGGCGAGCACCTCGGCGACCTGCGCGCGCATCACGTCCCGCTTCTGGGACAGCCGGGCGCGCAGGGACGGCGTCGCCTCGATGAGAGTGAGCTCGGCCAGCTGGCGCTCAGATGTGAGGATCCGCTGTTGCCAGGCACGCAGTACCTGATGGAGGCAGTCCCACGGCGGCTCGTCGACGGGTCGGCCGCGCACCTCGTCGGCGACCTCGTCCGCCATCGACTCCACGGTGCCGAAGACGACGTCCTCCTTGGAGGGGAAGTACCGGAAGAAGCTTCGCTTCGACAGGCCCGCCGCGTGCGCGATGTCCTCCACCGTCGTCTCGTCGAACCCGCGCTCGGCGAACAACTCCATGGCCAGCGAGGCTAGTTCGGCCTTCATGGTGCGCCGGGCCCGCGCGCGCAGCCCACCGCTCTCCGGTCGCTCTGCACTCTCACGGCTTCCCATGCACCGGAGTTTACTTCGCTTCATCGAGTGCCTAACATGTCACCGAGTGACATGTTTGTAGGGTCACCTCATCCAGGAGGCGGGTATGACGTCCTTACGCGGCAAGACGGCGCTGGTCACCGGCAGTACGGGAGGGATCGGCAAGGAGACGGCCCGCGGCCTCGCCCGGCGCGGCGCCCGCGTGTTCCTCGTCGGGCGTGACCCCGAGCGGGCTGCCGAAGCGGCGCGCGAGCTCACCCGCGATTCCGGCGGCGGCCCCGTGCACGCGGTGGCGGCGGACCTGACGCTGCGCGAAGGGCTGCGCCGGGTGGCCGGCGCCGTGAGTGACGGATGCGCACAACTCGACGTGCTCATCAACAATTTCGGCATGAACCCGGCCGGTCGGTACCTGACCGCCGACGGAGTGGAGACCGCCTTCGCCGCGAACGTCCTGGCGCCCTTTGCCCTCACCCGACTCCTCATGCCCCGCCTCGAGAAGTCACCCGCCGCCCGGGTCGTCAACCTCACGGGCGGCATCCCGCGCGGCCCCGTCGACCCCGGGAACCTCCAGGCGCAGAAGACCTTCGTCGGCTGGACCTTCGGCCAGTACAACCACACCAAGGCCGCGCTCATGGCGATGAGTTACGAGTACGCGCAGCGGACCGGGAGCGGCACGGTCACGATCAACGTGGCCTACCCCGGTCATGCCTATACGCCGGGCAACAAGGCCACCCCGATGCGCGCGTTCCCCCGGGCTTACCGCCCCGCGGCGCCCCTGGTCCGGCTGCTCGGCCCGATCCTCCTCGCGGATCTCGCCAAGGCCGCCAGGTCCAGCATCCATCTGGCCGCGAGCCCGGAAGTCGCGCACGTCACGGGCGCCTACTTCAACGCCAAGTGCCGCCGGGTCCCGTGGCCGGACTTCGCGGCAGAGCCCCGTACCCGCGCAGCGGTCTGGTCGCTGTGCGAGGAGCTCGCCGGGGACGACAGGACCTGAGGGGGCACGCCGAGGGCGCTCAGACGAAGCGGCGGATGAAGGTCAGGGCCGTGTCTGCGACCTCCTGCCAGCGGCTGTCTATCGTCAGGGCGTGGTCGCGGTCCGCCATTTCGGTGATCTCCGTGATGCCGGAGTTCTCCCGCTGCTTCTTGTACGCGCCGTTGGCCAGGGCCCAGGGCACCGCGTGGTCCTTCTCGCCGGAGATGATCAGGAGGGGGCCGCGGCGGGGATTGCGGCAGTCGACCTTCATCTCCGTGCGGGGGTTGAGGTTGGCGGTGGCCGCCTGGAAGGGCGGTGCGCACGGGGCCGGGACCGCGTACGTCTCGTAGAGCTGCCTGGCTTCGCTCTCGCTCACCGCGTTGGCGTACGCGTAGCGGAACTGTTCGAAGGTCAGGGGCAGGGCGCGCTTGCGGTTGGCCGGATTGCCGATGATCGGGCGCAGGGAGCGCAGCGTCGACAGAGGGAGCGCCAGGACGCCGCGGAAGGGGACCGGGTCGATCGCCACCGAGGCGGCGGAGAGGCCGCGCCCCGCCAGGATCTGCGTGAGCAGCCCGCCGACCGAGTGCCCGATGATCGCCGGTTTGCGCTCCAGGCCGTCGATCAGGCCGGCCAGGTGATCCGCGATCCGCCCCACGCTCTTGCCCGCGAGCGCGTCGGGGCGCTGCCTCGCCTCGGTGACCGTCTGAGGGTCGTCGGGCCACGACAGGGCGACGGGCACATATCCGGCGTCCTCGAAGTGGGCCGTCCACAGGTCCCAGCTGCTGGGCAGCATCCACAGACCATGCACGAACACGACCGGAACGCGCTCCGTGGCGGCGTTGGCGCGGTCGATCTGCTGGGCGTCATTGAGGGACATAGCCTGAAGTTATGGGCGCAAGTGCCGTGGCGATAGCGGGTGGTTGAGGGTATGGCCGGTGTTGCATGGAGCTTGTCCGGTCTGCGTGGACCGGGGGTGTGGGTGCTGCGTGCTCCGTGGCTGATGCGGCTCCGCGTACCGCGCCGTCCGGGGCGTCCGGGCTGATCAGCGCGCCGCGCCCGCCAGCGCCCGGTCCACCTGCCGCGGGGACAGCGCGTGCTCGACCGCCAGGATGCCCGCGCCGATCGCCGCCGCGTTCTCGCCGGTGCGGCTCGGCTCGATCCGGAGCACATGGGTGGCCAGCGGGTGCGAGCGGCGGTACACCGCTTCCCGTACGCCCGCCAGGAGCTGGTCGTGGACCGCGGCGAGCGCCCCGCCGACCACCACCGTGTCCGGGTTGAAGAAGTTCACCAGGCCCGCGAGCACCTCGCCCACCGCGCGGCCCGCCTCGCGCACCATCCGTACGGCATCGCGGTTGCCGGACTTCACCAGGCGTACGACGTCGCTTCCCGAGGTCGCCTGCAGGCCCAGTTCCGACAGCTTCCGGGCGATCGCCGCGCCGCCCGCCACCGCCTCCAGGCACCCGGAGTTGCCGCACCGGCAGGGGTCCTCGATGTCGCCGACCCGGATGTGCCCGATGTCGCCCGCGCTGCCCTGCGCGCCCCGGTGCAGCCTGCCGTCCGCGACGATGCCGCAGCCGATGCCCGTGCCCACCTTGATGTAGAGCAGATAGCGGGTGTCGGGGAAGGCGCGCCGCTGCTCGGCAAGCGCCATCACATTTACGTCGTTGTCGACGAGGGCCCGCGGCCCGAAGCGTTCGGCGAAGAACTCCGGGATGGGGAACTGGTGCCAGCCCGGCATGATCGGCGGATCCACCGGGCGGCCCGTCGAGAACTCCACGGGCCCCGGCACCCCCACCCCGATGGACTGCAGCGACGCGGAATCGCGCCCGGCCTCGTCGAGCAGCGCGTGCAGGGTCCGCTCGACGTGGCCGAGCACCTCCCGCGGGCCGTCCGCGATGGAGATCGGGTCCTCGCGCACGGCGAGCACCTCGCCGCCGATGTCGAGCAGGGCCACCCGGCAGTGCGAGGCCCCCAAGTCGACGCCTGCGACAGCGTGTTCACGGGTGCGCAGCCGCAGCCTCCGGGGCGGCCGCCCGCCCGTCGACCCGCCGTCCGCCTCCTCGGTGACGAAGCCGTGCGCGATCAGCGCGTCCACCCGCTGCGACACCGTCGACCGCGCGAGCCCCGTCATGCGCGCTATGTCGGCGCGGGTTTCCACCGCTCCCGTACGCAGCAGGGCGAGGACTTCGCCGGGTGACGACGGCTGGGAAACGGGGTGATCCGGCGCTCCAGGCATGGCAGTCACCTTAGGGACGAGTTTCGCTGCTCACAAGGCCGATGGTGTTCGACGATCGACCTAAGTGTCCGTCAACTTGCTCATGCTGAAAGCTGCTTGGGCTCTTGACAGGTCAAAGTTCCCTCATCACATTGCTCTGCAGACCGCTGCCGAAGGAGCCGAGGGTGCAGGCGATGCAGGCGACGCAAATGATGTTGGCGATGCACGGGGTGTCCAAGAGCTTTCTCGGAGTGCGTGTGCTGCACGGCGTATCGCTGGACCTCGCCGCGGGCGAGGTGCACGCACTGGTCGGCGAGAACGGCGCCGGCAAGTCCACCCTGATGAAGGTCCTGGCGGGCGAACACGTCCCCGACGAGGGCCGCATCGTGCTCGACGGAACGGAGCATTCCTTCAGCCACCCCGCGCAGGCCCAGGCCGCCGGGATCGGCATCATCCACCAGGAGTTCGCGCTGCTCGCGCACCGCACCGTCGCCGAGAACGTCTTCCTCGGCCGCGAGCCGACCCGATACGGCCTCGTCGACCGCCGCACGATGGAGGCCCGCACCGCCGAACTCCTCGCCGAGGTCGGCGTATCGGGCATCACACCCCGCACGTACATCCGCGATCTGTCCGTCGCCCGGCAACAGACCGTCGAGATCGTCAAGGCGCTCGCATCCGACGTCCGCGTCCTGGTCATGGACGAGCCGACAGCCCCGCTCGCCGACCACGAGGCGGGCCTCCTGCACGACCTCGTACGCCGCCTCGCCACCCGCGGCCTCGGCATCCTGTACATCTCGCACCGCCTGCGCGAGGTCTTCGACCTCTCCCGGCGGATCACCGTCCTGAAGGACGGCCGCCACGTCACGACGGTGCGCACCGCCGACACCGACACCGACCAGGTCGTACGCGCCATGGTCGGCCGGGAACTGAGCGCCTACTACC
>NZ_JBNNJZ010000492.1:0-6183 GCF_050270335.1 Streptomyces sp. NPDC059900 | reverse complement strand
CGACCGGGTCGTGGCTGAGTACGGGGTCGCTGTTCTCCGCGCAGTCGCGGTGGTCGGTGCTGTCCTGGCGTTCCTCCGGCGGCTTCCTGGCCGTGGGAGCGGCAGGAACTGCGGCTGCCGGAGGCGCCTTGCTGCTGGCCCGGCTGCTGCGCGATGCGGACACCGGCGGTCGCCGCTGAGCGGACCGGAGTATCAGGGCGTCCGGCGGGGAGCGAGGACGCAGAGTTCGTGGTCCTCCGGGTCGGTGAGGCACTTCCACGGGACGTCGCCCTGGCCGAGGTCGAGAACGTGGGCGTCGAGGGCGAGCAGCCGGGCCACCTCCGCCGCGTGGTCGTCACCCGCGTACGGCAGCAGGTCGATGTGGACGCGGTCCGGCGCCGTCTTCGCGTCGGGGTTGCGGAGGAACTCGATGTAGGGGCCGACGTCCTTGGCGGAGCGCAGCCGGGCGTGCTGGTCGGTCACCTCGTGGACGTTCCAGTCGGTTGCCTCGCCCCAGAACCGGGCCATGGCACGCGGGTCCGCGCAGTCGACGACCACCGCGGCGATCGGCCCGGTGTCGCGGTAGATCTCGCGGGGCTCCAGGACGCAGAACTCGTTGCCCTCCGGGTCGGCGAGGACCGTCCACGGTACGTCGCCCTGTCCGATGTCGACGGGCGTCGCGCCGAGTGCTTTGAGACGGGCGACCAGCTCCGCCTGGTGGGCGGCGGAGGTGGTGGCGAGGTCGATGTGCACGCGGTTCTTCGCCGGTGTCTTGGCTTCAGGGACGATGACGACGTCGACGCAGATGGCGGCCGGGTCCGGCCAGGTGTAGTCGCCGCCGGGTTCGGCGTTGGTCACGCCGGGTCCTTCGCTGGACACCTCCCAGCCGAGGGCTTGTGCCCAGAACTGGCCGACGACCGTGTCGTCGAGGGCCTTGATGTTCACGTTTACCGGTCGCAGAGGCATGTCGGCGACCTTATGCATCCTGTTGCGGCATGCACAGCTGCCGTCATCAAACAGAGATCAACTCGCAGGTCGGCCTGGTCGGACTGGTCGGGGCCGGGCGTGTCAGGATCGGCGGAGGCCGGTCCGTGCGGGGAGGGTGGTCATGCCGAGCGCTGCGGCGGAACCGGTGAGGAACCGGGAGGGAACTGGCGGCGGTTGGGCATGGGCTCCTCCATGGGCAGCGGGACGGACATGCCGAACGGGCCGAACGGGCCGAACGGGACGGACGGGACGGGACGGGCGGGTCGGACGGGACGGCGATGGGTGGATCGGGTCGGACGACCAGGATCATCTGTGTGCGGACGAGGTGGAGACCATTGACTGCGTATGACATATCTGTGACAGCCGGCGAGGGGGCGGCGGAGGTGTCGGCGTGCTGCGCGGCGAGCCGGGCCGCGGGCAGCGGCTCGCAGTCGGCCCCCGCCTCCGTGCCGGCCTCCGTCCCTGCCGCCGTGTCCCCTCCCGCGTCTTCGGCCCGTCGTGCTTCGGGCAAGGGCATGGTGACGCTGCCCGGCGGGACGTTCCGGATGGGCAACGAGGACGAGTACGCCAATCCCGGTGACGGGGAGGGGCCGGTG
The DNA here is from genome assembly GCF_050270335.1 of Streptomyces sp. NPDC059900. Classification (NCBI taxonomy): domain Bacteria; kingdom Bacillati; phylum Actinomycetota; class Actinomycetes; order Kitasatosporales; family Streptomycetaceae; genus Streptomyces; species Streptomyces sp. NPDC059900. The sequence goes on along the minus strand of NZ_JBNNJZ010000492.1, from coordinate 4,621 downwards.
CGCGAGGTGACCGTCTCCGCTTTCCGTATCGACGAGCACGCGGTCACCAACGCGCAGTTCGCCGCGTTCGTGAAGGAGACGGGATTTGTGACCGCTGCCGAGCGGTTCGGATGGTCGTACGTCTTCGCGGGCTTTCTGACGCCCGGCCAGGTGCGCGCGGCACCCGCACCCGGCGGGACACCGTGGTGGCGCGGAGTGCAGGGCGCGACCTGGCGGGCGCCGGAGGGGCCCGGCTCCGGTGTCGGGGACCGGGCGCGGCATCCGGTGACGCATGTGAGCTGGGACGATGCGAGTGCCTACGCCGCCTGGGCGGGCAAGCGGCTGCCCACCGAGGCGGAGTGGGAGTTCGCCGCGCGGGGAGGCCTCGATCAGGCGCGCTACCCCTGGGGCGACGAGCTGACGCCGCGGGGCCGGTGGCGGTGCAACATCTGGCAGGGCAGGTTCCCGGTGGTGAACACCGGCGAGGACGGCCACAGGGGCACGGCGCCGGTGGACGCCTACCGGCCCAACGCGTACGGCCTGTTCAACGTGGTGGGCAATGTGTGGGAGTGGGTCGGTGACCGCTTCACGGCCCTGCACGACGCGGCTCCCGCGGTGGACCCGCGAGGGCCGGGAGAGGGCGGCTCCCGGGTGATGCGGGGCGGCTCGTACCTGTGCCACGACTCGTACTGCAACCGCTACCGGGTGGCGGCCCGTACCTCCAACACCCCGGACTCCAGCAGCGGGAACTGCGGGTTCCGGTGCGCGGCGGAGGCGTAGTCCGCGGACTGCCGGGGAGGGCGGGCGGGGTGGCGGCGTGAGCGCGGACCTCTACGAAGTCATGTCCCGGAGCCGGGCGCCGACCGGGCCCAGCGGGGGAGGCGCGAGGTGGTGTTCGCGGCGCAGGGCCGAGCGGGCGGCCAGGTAGCCGGACATGCCGTGCACGCTGGGGCCCGGCGGGGTGGACGCGGAGCACAGGTATACGCCGGCCAGCGGTGTGCGGTAGGGGTCCCAGCGCGGGGCGGGGCGCAGCAGGGACTGGCGCAGGGTCATGGCGCCGGATCCGATGTCTCCGCCGACGTAGTTGGGGTTGTAGCTTTCCAACTCGGCTGCTGCCACGCCTCGTTCGGCGATGATCGTGTCGCCGAAGCCGGGGGCGTAGTGCTCGATGTGTCTGCGGACCATGTCCACGGGGTTCCTCGGGTCGCCGGCCGGTACATGCGCGTAGGCCCACACCGGGCGGCGGCCGTCCGCGTTCGCGCGGCCCGGGTCGGTGACGGCCGGGTCGACGACGAGGACGAACGGGCGCTCGCCGGGTCTGCCGCGTGCGGTGGCGGTCTCCGTGCGGCGCATCTCGGCCTGGCTGCCGCCCAGATGGACCGTACCGGCGCGGCCCACCACGGGGTTGGTCCACGGGATGGGGCCGCTGACGAGGAAGTCCACCTTGGCGGCGCCCGGGCCGTAGCGGAAGCGTTCCAGGCTGCGCCGGTAGCCGGCGGGCAGCCGGTCGCCCGCGATGGCGAGGAGTCCTTTGGCGCTGGTGTCGCAGAACACCAGCGGTACGCCGTCGAATTCGCGCAGGTCGGTGACCCGGTGCCCGGTGTGCAGGGTGCCGCCGTGGGCGATGATGTCGTCGGCCATCGCCTGCGCGATGCGTGCGCTGCCGCCCTCGGGCAGTGGCCAGCCCGTGGAGTGGGCCAGGTGTCCCAGCAGCAGGCCCACGGCGGAGGACGCCAGGGAGGGCAGTTTGCCCACGCTGTGGGCGGCCACCCCGGTGAGCAGTGCCGTGGCCTCCTCGGTGCGCAGCGGGGAGCGCCGGGCGGCGTGTGCCAGCACGCGCGGAATCAGGTGCAGTGCGGCGGCCGTGTCGTCCGGCATGCCGCGCTGGCCGGACAGGACGAGGTCGACCACGCCGCTGCTGCGCGCCACCAGTGGTGCCATCAGCCGCAGCCACCGCTCGCGGTCCGGGCCGAGTTCCTGCGCGGTGCGCTCCAGGCTGCGGTGGGCGGCCACGGCCCGGCCGCGGGACAGGGGGTGGGCGTAGGCGATGTCGGGCTGGATGAGCCGCACACCGCGTGCCGCCAGGTCGAATTCGCGGAAGAACGCCGAGGCGGCGGCCATCGGGTGGACCGCCGCGCAGATGTCGTGCGTGACGTCGGAGGCGAAGAGGGGTTGGGTGCGCAGGCCGCCGCCGATGGTATCGGCCTGCTCGTGCAGCTCGACGCGCAGACCGGCCCTGGCCAGGGTCACGGCTGCGGCCAGTCCGTTGGGCCCGGTGCCGATGACCGCGGCATCAGGTCGGTTGCTCATGCGTTCCTCTCGCAGACGTAGCAGGTCGTGGGGTGCCGGGTGCCGGGTGCGGGGTGCCGGAGGTCAGGTCCCGGAGCGGTCGCAGGGCTTTCAGACCCGTGGCTCCCACCGGAACTTGCGGACGGCGATCCAGGCGAACAGCGCGGTCCACGCACCGGCGAGCAGGACGCGGGCCAGCGCGTCGAGCAGGGTCAGGTCGCCGGTCCAGCCGGTGCGCACGAGGTCGACCGTGGAGGACATCGGGGCGAACAGCAGGGCGTCGCCGAGCGCGTCCGGCAGGATCTCCCGCGGGATGTAGACGCCCGAGATCATCGGCAGGACGAACATCGCGGGGAGGGTGGCGACCGCGACGGATTCCATGGTGCGGCACAGTGCGGCGGTGGCCGCCGCCATCGCCGTCATCAGGGCCAGGCCGGTGAGGATTCCGGCGAGGGCCGCCAGGGGCTGGCGCGGCGCGATGCCGAAGATCACGGAGACTCCCGTGACGACGACCAGGAGCTGTACGGCGCATACGACGACGTACATGGAGGCGCCGCCCGCCAGGATCACGCGGTCCGAGACCTCGCCGGTGCGCAGCCGTTTGAGGACCAGTTCCTCTCTGCGGGCCACGTAGAGGCTGGTGATGAAGGAGTAGAGGGAGAAGACCAGCAGGACACCGACCGAGGTGGACACCATGACCGGCCCCGGATTGAGGCCGCTGGCGTCGAGGTTCATCTGCTCCTGGGCGAACTGGAGCGCCACCAGGACCATCAGCGGGACGAAGACGGCGTACAGGTAATTGACCTTGAGCCGGTTGAAGAGCTTCCACTCGATGCGGAACATCGCCTTCATGTGCTGGGTGGTCTGCTGCTGGGTGGTCTGCTGACGGGCGGTCTGCTGCTGGGTGGTCTGCGTGCTCATGCAGCGGCCTCCTGTTCGCGGGTGTCGTCGCCAGGGGCACGGCTGTCGTCGCCATCACCGGGAAGGCCGTCGTCGCGGCCGGCGAGGCGGATGAAGGCTTCTTCGAGGGAGGCCGGTCGTGCGGTGAATCGGTCCAGGACCACGTCGTGGGCTTCGGCCCAGGAGAGCAGTCGTGCGGCGTCCTTCTGGAGGCTGTCCGTGGTCACGGTCACGCGTCCGTTCGCGTCGTCCGTCACCTTGCCGCCGACGGGAAGGTCGTGCGCGGTGTGGCCGGCGCCGAGGCCGAAGGAGAGGGTGGAGGGATGCTCGGCCACGATCTCGGAGACGGTGCCGGAGGCGGCGATCCGGCCCCGGTGCATGATCGCCAGGTGGTCGGCGAGGGATTCGGCCTCTTCGAGGTAGTGCGTCGTCAGCAGGATGGTCACGCCTTCGCCGCGCAGCTTCTTGATGAGCTGCCAGGTGGCGTGGCGTCCCTCCGGGTCCATGCCGGCGGTCGGTTCGTCGAGGAAGAGGATCTCGGTGCGTGCCAGCGTCGCGGTGGCCAGCGCGAGGCGGCGTTTCTCGCCGCCGGAGAGGTTTTGCACCATGACGTCGGCGCGGTGGGCGAGTCCGGCGAGTTCCAGTGCCGCGGCGACCGGACGCGGTCGCGTGGTGAACTCCGCCCACATCCGCACGGTCTCTTCCACCGTCAGATGGGAGATGAAGCCGCCTTCTTGCAGCATCACGCCGGTACGCGGGCGGATGTGGCGGCGGTCGGTGACCGGGTCGTGGGTACCGAAGATCCGGATCGTTCCGCGGTGCGGCTTGGCCAGGCCCTCGAGCAGCTCCACCGTGGAGGTCTTGCCCGCGCCGTTGGTGCCCAGGAGGGCGAACAGCTGGCCTGGCATGACCGAGAAGCTGATGCCGCGCACCGCGTCGAAGCCCTTGGCGGCGCTTCCGTAGCGGCGCCACAGGTCCTCTACGTGAATATGACTTTTTGTCGCTTCATGCATGGATGTCCGATCCGTGATGTGCGGGGGGTGGATTCAGTCAGGAGAACATGTCGTGGGTCGTTCGCGCACGCCCTCGATGACATTGATCGAATTCTTACCGGAGATTTTCCGGAATAGTCCATTCCGTATCGGTGTGATGCGCGTCACATAGGCAAAGACTTGCTATAGCGCAGGTAATGATCGTTATGGTTGTGCTCGCAAGATCACGCATCTGACCCATGCGTCGGTTAACGGGGAAGTGACGCAGTGCTCCGAACGTCTTGAGGGGCCTGCGTAGTTATAGGGGCAGTGCCCTCTTTTGTATTCTCGCCCACGCTTTTCGCCGTGGGCTCGCCTTCCCGTTTTTCGGCGTCATACCGCTAAGGAAGGTAATTGTGGCCAAGATCGCCGATTTCATGAACGAGCAGAAGCTCGGCCCCATCGACCAGGGTCTGACCTGT
>NZ_JBNNJZ010000491.1:0-6192 GCF_050270335.1 Streptomyces sp. NPDC059900 | reverse complement strand
TCCGCACCCTGCCCCACACCGACCTCACGGGCCTGCGCAAGGATCTGCGCCTGAGCCGCCAGGCAGTCGCGCGCGCCGCTGCCCGCCTGGGGCTGCGCATCATCTCCAGCGGCACACCCGTCCTTGGCCAGCACACTCCCCCGCCCCTTTCGGCCGGGAAGCGCTACGCAGAGAGTCTGGCCACCTTTCGTGCCCTGGACCACGAACAGACCGTGTGCGCCTGCCACGTCCACGTCGAAATCCCCGACCTCGCCACCGCGCTCGCCGTCAGCAACCACCTGCGCCCCTGGCTGCCCGCGCTGATCGCCCAGTGCGCCAACTCGCCCTACTGGGACGGTCAAGACACCGGCTACGACAGTTGGCGCACTCTGACCTGGAGCCGCTGGCCCGTAGCGGGCCCCCCGCCCTACTTCGAGTCCGCTTCCCACTACGAGGCCCTCGTCGGCCGGCTCATCACCAGCCGCACACTGCAAGACCGCGGCGGCGTGTACTGGGACATCCGCCCCTCTCACCACCTGCCGACCCTGGAGATCCGGGTCGCCGACGCCGCGCCCACCATCGACGACACCCTTCTCCTGGCAGCCGTCGTCAAAGGTCTCACCGCCGCCGCTCTCAGCGCCGTGCGCGCCGGGCAGCCCGCGCCGCGTCCGGAAGCAGAGTTGCTGCGGGCCGCGTACTGGCGCGCCGCGCGCGACGGCAGCCGGGGGCAGAGCATCGACTTGTCCACCGGCAGGCTCCAGTCCGCCGCGCGCCACCTCGGTCGGCTCCGCGACACGGCGTTGTCCGCGCTGGCCCCCGACGACCTCGCCGCTGCCCGCACCGCCCGTTATCGTCTCGCCGGGCAGGGCAACGGAGCCGACCGCCAACGAGCCGCCTACCTCCCCCGCCACAGCCATCCTGACGTCATCGACCACCTCATCCACCAGACGACCGCTTGAACGTTGGCGGCCCCTTGGCCGGATCTCCGGTGGCGCCGCACACCAGAACGTCGATCGATTGTCATCGAAGTCGACGATCACTAGGTTGAGTCGGCGACGGCGCAATGGCATCACGTGTCTGCGCCCCGGGGGCAGGAGAGATGACGGTGGCAATGCGGGCGGTACCGCTGACGGGCGGGCCTGTGGAGCTGCGGGGTGCGCTGGACGTAGAGATCACGCCGACGGGTGTAATGCCGTCCCGGTTGCCCGCGTGGACCAGGGAGCAGTATCAGGATGCGGGGGTGCACGGGGCGGCGGTGATGCCGTCGGGCGTGCGCCTGGTCTTCCGTACTGACGCGTGTGCGCTGGAGTTCGAGATACTCACCTCCACAGGGCAGCTCGACAGCGACCCCGGGCTCCGCCCGACCGGGATGCTGGAGCTGATGGTGAACGGCACCCTGGCCGCACGTCGGCAGGCACCGGTGGGCAACGTGCTGCAGATGGCCGGTCCCGGGCAGGTGCGGCGGGTGATTCCGGGCGAGCCGGCGGTGGTGCGGTTCGCCGGGTTGCTGGCCGGCATGAAGGACATCGAGCTGTGGCTGCCGCAGCAGACTCCCACGGAGCTGGTGGCACTGCGCGCCGACGGCGACGTGCTGCCGCCGCGCTCGGAGGGTCGGCGCTGCTGGGTGCACCACGGCAGTTCCATCAGCCACTGCATCGAGGCCGACGGCCCCACCGGTACGTGGCCGGTGGTGGCGGCCGCACTGGGCGGGGTGGATGTCATCAACCTCAGCCAGGCAGGCAATGCGCTGTTGGACCCCTATGTTGCCCGTACGATCCGCGACATGCCCGCCGATCTGATCAGCCTCAAGGTCGGCATCAACATCGTCACGCTGGCTGCCTTCCGGCTGCGGACGTTCGGTCCCGCGGTGCACGGTTTCCTGGACACCATCCGGGACGGGCATCCGGACACCCCGTTGCTGCTGATGTCCCCGATCAGTTGCCCGGCCTTCGAGGACAGTCCCGGGCCCGCCATGATCAGCCCGGACGGGAAGGTCACCTCCGTGGGCGACCCGGCGCAAGTGGCCGCCGGGGCGCTGTCGCTGGCGGTGGTCCGCGCCGAACTGGAACGGATCGTGAACGTACGGCAGCGACACGACCCGCATCTGCACTATCTCGACGGCCGTGAGCTGCTGGGCCCCAATGACACGGACGACCTGGCCGACGGCCTGCACCCCACCGCAGTTGCCTACCGCCGGATGGGCAAACGCTTCGCCGCCCACACCTTCGCGGACGACGGCCCCTTCACGCCATGAGCCGCGAGCAAGGTGAGCGCATCGCCCCGCGCGGCGGCACGGCCACGTCCTGATCTCCAACGGTGCGAGACCAGAGACGTGCCATGCCGTAGGCGGCCCGGGTCAGAACCGATGCCGTCCGAAGCTCAGGTAGGCAAAGCCCTCGCCCGCGCGCGGAGCCCGGGTCCAGGAGCGGGTCGTGCACATGGGCAGGCTGCCCCGGGTCAGTGCGAAACAGGGCAGAGAAAGCCCCAGTTCGGCGTGCAGGGCTTCCAGTACGCGTTTCTCTGCGTCGAGTTGCGTCTCATGTGCACCGAACAGCCGCCCGGGGCTGAGGGCCTCGGGGATGGAGCCGGAGGCCTGGATGTCCGCGCCCCGCACGGTGAACGCGTAGAGCTCCTTGCCCCGCTCGGCCACCGACAGATGGAATGCGGCCGGGTGGCCGTCCCTGTCGTGGCTCAGCGGCTCGCGCCAGACCACCACCACGCGGCCCGGCGCGGATATGGTCGGCGCGGGTGACTGGAACAGGTGGTTCATGCTGCGCGACGAGTGGCCGTCGAAGGCGAACGCCCACCCTTGGGCAGTGAGGCCGACGACGACCTCCGCGCGGTCTTCCCACAGCTCCACGCCCTCGCGCTCGTGGTTCTGCCGCATCCGCCGATGCGCACTGTGCGCTTCCACCGGCGTGCTGAGTTCGGCGCCCTCCTCGCCGATCAGGGCCGGCAGCGTGGAGGGGTCGACGCCCTCGGCCCAGATGCAGCGGTAGCCGTCGCAGGGCCGCCCGAAGGGCCCGGCGGTCATCAGCCAGGTCAGGCCCGGCGGGTCGAGATCCGGCGCCGGTTCGGGAAGGGGGCCCGGCTCACCGGCGCGCGGCGTCGCAAGGATTTCCCGCCCGCGTTCGGGGGTGATGAGCGGGGCCAGGATCGGATCGGACAGCAGTCCGAGCGGCGCGATCAGCTGCGGTCCGGGAGCCTCCCAGTGCACGAGAGCTTTGCGCAGCACGCGCCACGCGGCATCGGTCGCACCCCAGCGAGCCGTTTCGCGGGCTTCGGCGACCGCCCGGCCCCACACACCCGGCGGCGCATAGCGATAAGTGCCCTCATGCATCGCGCGGAGCAGGTCCTCGGCGACTTCCCTTGCGACGCCACGGGCGGCCATCATCCCCAGCCAGTGGTCGTCGCCGTCCTGCCGCCGTGAGCCGGACGCCGCTTCCCGGGCCTGCACCGGAAGCAGTTCGGGAAGATAGCGCGGATCGGCCACCAAGAGGCCGTAGTCCTGACTGCCGCGCGGAGCCTGCAGATGCTGGATCTGGCGCAGCATCCAGAAGCTGTGCGGCCGGCCGAAGGAGGCTGCCTCCTCGAGCAGGGGCAGGGCGTCTTCGTAGCGTCCGCGCAGCGCAAGGAGGCGGGCGTTCTCGACGTGTGCGTCCTGGGCCCGTGTGGTCGCGTTGTCGAAGTCGGGGCGCTCCACCCGATCGGCGTGGAAGGCTCGGTACATCGCCTCCATGTACGCGCGGAACGAGGGATAGCGGTCCGGGAATTCACCGCTCCAGCCCTTGTAGATGTAGAGCGCCCACTCGCCGTCGTCGTCGCGGTCGCCCGGGTCGAGCAGGGCCAGCGTCATGTCGGAGTCCGTCTCCAGACGCAGCGACCGCGCCCACATTCCGGCCAGCAGCACCTCCTTTTCGCTCGGGTCCTCGTCCAGGTTCTCCGTGTACAGAGCGGTCAAGTCATACGGGTCGCGGCTCCAGTCGATGTCCGCGACTCCGCCGAGCTGATAGACCCCGGCCGTCTGGTCCACGTGCCACCCGTCGCTCACGGCAAGAAATTGCCGATACGAGGGCGGCAGCCGCAGCCCCAGACGCTTCTCGGCAGCGGCTATCTCCGCCTCGCTCGCCCCGGGGTTGGCCGGAGTGAGGGCATTGCCCTCGCCGTCCTCCTCCTCATGGTCCGCGCGCGGGACCCACTCCTCCTGCCAACGGCCGAGGAACGTGCTCCAGTTGAAAGACTCGTCGCTCATGAGCAGGAGCCTGCCATCCGGCACTGACACTCGCCGTCCGCCGCTACTTCCATGGCACCCTCTACTGGTTCGTCCGCCTCGACGTGCTGGGTGTACAGCAGCCCGCCGGGCATGGCGCGTTCGTAGGGCCGGTGGGGTCCCTGCACGGCGAGCAGCAGCGATCCGTCGATTTTCAGAAAGGTCCGGCAAGTCGGACCGGAGGGTGCCATGTTCGACGGCGTTCGTCTTCTGTCGTGCGCGTTGTCGAATCCAGTGGGCGGGCCCCCGCAGGAACGTCGGTCAACACGGGGCATGCACAGGTGCCCGGTATCGCATACGGCTGCTGGCGTCCGCCTCGAGTGGCTACGCTCTGCAATCAGCCGTCTTCGTCCGATACCGGGAGGTGTGTGCTGGTGCATGACACGCTGCGGACCACATCCGACAGTCCCTTGTTCAAGGTAACCACGGCGCCGTATCTGCTGCTGGATACGGACTTCTACATCCGCGGTGTCAACCCGGCCTATCTGCGTGCCACCGGACGCTCGCGCGAGGAACTGATCGACGCGTTCCTCTTCGACGCCTTCCCCGACAACCCCGGGGACCCGGGTTCGACCGGCGTGCGCAACCTCACCGCGTCACTGGAGCGGGTCATGCGCCGCGGCACCCCTCATGACATGGACATCCAGCGTTACGACATCGCCGAATCCAGGGCCCCCGGCGTCTTCCGCGTCAAGGCCTGGAGTCCTGTCAACTCCCCGCTGGTGGACGCCGATGGGCGCGTCGTGGGCGCCCTGCATCATATCGAGGACATCACCACGGTGTACGAGTCGCTGCACCATGCCGGGGGGATCGGGGCGAAGGATGGCACGGGGCAGCCACCGGTGCTGCTGCGCGGCGCGATGCGGGCCCTGGCCTTTCACCAGCGCGCCCTCCGGGCGGCCGGACCAGTGGTGTCGGCTGACCTGTCAGATGCGGGTGCGGGCGGCGCCGGTGGCGTGTCGGCGGCCGGTCTCGCCCGGCGGGACGAGTTGTGGCACGGGATCACCCACGCCGCCCGTCAGGGCCCGCCCGGCCGTGGATGCCTCGCCGCGGTGTGCGACTGTGCGGTGCGGGAGTTGCCCGGTACCGACGCCGCCGTGATCACCCTGCACGGTAGCGGGTCTGACAACGTCCAGCTTGCCGTCACGTCCCTGTGGGGGCAGCAGGCCGAGGAACTGCAGTGGGTCACCGGCAGCGGGCCGTCGCTGACCGCATTCGCCACCGGCGAGCCTGTTCTGGTGCCCCTGCTTGACCAGCCCAGCTCCAGTTGGCCACTGTTCACGGATGCCGCGTGCCGTATCGGCGTCGGTGCCGCGTTCGCCTATCCCCTGTCCACTGCCACCACGACCGTGGGCACCCTCACCCTCTACCACCGCGGCAGGGGGATCACTCAACCACCCGCCGACGCCGAGGTGTTCGCCCAGATCGCCACCGCTGTGCTGCTGGCCGACCTGAAGGGCGATATCAGCGAGCAGGCCAGGACCAGCGCCGATCAAGGCGACATCAACACCGCGATCGGCGTCCTCTCCGTCGCCCAGCAGATCAGCACGAACGACGCCCTCGCCTGGCTGCGCACCACCGCCCGGGCCAAGGCCATGTCCCTGGCCGACTTCGCCCGCGAGGTCCTTGCCCGGCGACCACCCGCAGCTCCGCACTGATGAGCTGACTCCGTCGAAGATATCGAGCCTCCAAGAAGCCGGTGAGCGCACGAGTCGGCCGGTCGTGGGCCCGGAAGGGCTCGACACCCGCCCCGGCCGCCGCATGCGCCCCGCGCCGGTCCGCCCTCCGCTAGCCGGGCCCGCCAGCAAGCGGGGCGCACTGCACCGCTCAATGAGGTGGCCGCCAACGCCGTCGGAGGCGCGGGAGGGAGCACTCACCCGATCGGTGCCGGCAACGGCTATGCCCCCGCCACTCACAAACCCCGGGCCTGCCTCGTCGTACTA
>NZ_JBNNJZ010000490.1:0-6212 GCF_050270335.1 Streptomyces sp. NPDC059900 | reverse complement strand
ATTCGTTCGCGTCGGTCATCCAGGTCGTGGCCCACACCAGCTCGCAGGGGAGCTCCATGAGGCGGCGCCCGTGGGCCGGGTTGATGCGGGTCATCAGCGGATTGATGCCCGGGCCCTGCGGGGTGTGGCCGGATCCGTAGGTCGGGTAGCCGTCAGGGAGCTGTTCCCTGGTCGCCCCGAAGGGGATGAGGGGGCCGTCGACGTCGAGGAAGAGAAGGGGCAGCTCAGAACCGATCACGTCGGCACCGTAGCGGTGGCCGGGCGCGCACGGCATCGGATTGGGCCCGGAACTCCCGCCCCCGCGGCCATCCGATGCGTCGCGATTGCAAGTTGGCGTAAACATAACGGCTTCACGGGCTCCACATGATCTCCACATGAACCCTTGCCCAACGGTTGAGCCCTGGACCAACTCCCTGTTCAGGGGCGTTTATTACTCAATCTTTGGCAAATTTTTGCTCTGTCATCAAAGGTTAATGCGATGGCAAAGTGAGAGTCACAGCTGCCATACAGGCTGTCTGTGGGCCGACACGGTGTCCGCCGTTCACTCGGCGGCCCGCGCACCCCACTGTCACCATCGACCCGACCACACCGCGTCCGGGCTTCGCCCGAAGACGCAGGAGGCAGGCCAGCATGAAGTCCCTCATCGACAACGCCCGTTCCTTCGCCGCGACACACGTCGCGGCCCCCGAGAACGCCGCGGCCTTCCAGGCCCTGGAGTCAGGACAGGCGCCCCAGGCCCTCTTCGTCACGTGCTCCGACTCACGTGTCGTACCGGCCCTGATCACCGGCGCACGCCCCGGCGAACTCTTCGAACTCCGTACGGCGGGCAACGTCGTACCGCCCTACCCCACCCGCGACGACGCCGACGAAGCCGGCCTCGACGGCCGCCCCGTGAGCGAGGCGGCCACCATCGAGTACGCGGTGTGCGTGCTCGGCGTGCGCGACATCGTCGTCTGCGGACACTCGCACTGCGGCGCCGTGGGCGCCCTGGTACGGGGCGAAGACCTGTCGGCCGTTCCGGCCGTGCGCGACTGGCTCGACCATTCCGTCGCCCCGGACGCCGCCCTGCGCTCCCTCGTCCCGTCCTCCGCGGACGTGGCGGAGGCCGTGCAGACACATGTGCTCGCGCAGGTGGAACGGCTGCGCGCGTACCCCTGCGTGCAAGAGCGGATCGCCGACGGCTCGCTCACCCTGCACGCCTGGTACTACGAAGTGCACACCGGCAACATCACCGCACAGCAAGCGTCCTTCGACGACCGGCCGGCGTTCGGTCCGTTGTGAGAACCGCCGCGCCCCACCGACCGGCCCGCCCTCACGACAGGACCCCCCACCCTCATGTCCGACATCCTCTCTTCCTTCCGCTCCCCCTTCCGCCCGCTGCGTGAACCCGGCGTCAAGCGCAAGGACTTCCTCGCCTCACTCGTCGTCTTCCTGGTCGCCCTGCCGCTGTGCGTAGGCGTGGCGGTCGCCTCCGGCGTCCCCGCCGAACTGGGCCTGGTCACCGGCATCGTCGGCGGCCTGGTCGTCGGCATGCTGCCGGGCAGCGCCCTCCAGGTGAGCGGGCCCGCCGCCGGCCTGACCGTGCTCGTCTTCGAGGCCGTGCAGGAGTTCGGGCTCGGCATGCTCGGCGCCATCGTGCTGCTCACCGGCGCCCTGCAGATCATCCTCGGCCTGCTGCGCTGCGGCCGGTGGTTCCGCGCCATCTCCGTGTCCGTCGTCCAGGGCATGCTCGCGGGCATCGGACTCGTACTGATCCTCGGCCAGCTCTACACCATGGCCGGGGCCGAGCAGCCGCGCTCCGGGATCGACAAGATCACCGGGCTTCCCGGGCTCCTGGTCGACGTCCTCGGCGACACCACCGCCCTGACCGCCGCGGCCGTGGGCCTGGGCACCATCGCCGTCCTGGTTCTGTGGCCGAAGCTGCCCGCGGGCGTGCGCGTGGTGCCCGCCCCGCTGGCCGCCGTCGCCCTGGCCACCGCCATCACCGCCGGACTGCGCCTCGACGTGGCCAACGTGACGGTGCGCGGCCTCTTCGACGCCATCCAGCCGCCGGGATTCGGCGACCTGGCCGACCTGGGCAGCGTGGCGGTGCTCGGCACCGTCCTGGCGTTCACGCTGATCGCCTCCGCCGAATCGCTGTTCAGCGCCGCGGCCGTGGACCGCATGCACGACGGTCCGCGCACGCAGTACGACAAGGAACTCGTCGCCCAGGGCGTCGGCAACACCGTGTGCGGCGTACTGGGCGCCCTGCCCATGACGGCGGTCATCGTGCGCAGTTCGGCCAACGTCGAGGCCGGCGCCCGCACCCCGCTCTCGCGCATCCTGCACGGCGCGTGGCTGCTGCTCTTCGCGGTGCTGCTTCCGGCGGCCCTCGGCATCATCCCGCTGGCGGCGCTCGCCGGTGTCCTGATCCACGCGGGCTTCAAGCTGATCCCCGTCAAGGCGATCGTGCCGCTGGCCCGCTCGCACCGGGGCGAGGCCCTGGTCCTTGCCACCACCGCCATAGCCATCGTGGTGACCAACATGTTCGAGGGCGTGGTGCTCGGCCTGGTGCTCGCGGTGGTCAAGTCCGCCTGGGACACCTCGCACGTGAACCTGGACGTACGGGAGCTGACCGGCGGCCGGATGGTGGTCACCCTCACCGGCAACGCCACGTTCCTGCGCCTTCCGCGCATCCTGGAGACGCTGGAGGCGCTGCCCAAGGACCGGCCCATCGAGCTCGACCTGACTGAGGTGCGCCACCTGGACCACGCCTGCCGTACGACGCTGGAGAACTGGGCACTGCGCCACAACGACAGCGGTACGGAAGCGGTGCGGATGAAGACGTTCCCGGAGGACGGCTCCGACGCCGAAAGGCCCGTGGAGGCACCGATCCGGCGCTGACACCGCCCGTCTCCCCCCTGGCCCACCGTGCCGCCCGCCACCCGCCCCGGTGGCGAGCGGCACGGTGTTCTCGTTGCTCTCGGGTTCTTAGGAGTTCTTGGGGTTCCCCGGCGTTCTGGCGAGCCGCAGAAATTCTTCGGCCGCAGCAGGCGTGAACCCGGGTTCGCCGGGCACTCGCTTAATTGGCCCCGCCGCGTCCCCCCGTCGCGGCGGGGCCGTCTGCGTACTGCCGGTGGTCGCTGCTACCGGCGGCTGCGCACCAACAGGTACACGAAGTACGGCGTCCCGACGACCGCCGTCATGAGCCCCGCGCCCATCTGGGTCGGCGCGATGACGGTACGGCCAAGCAGATCGGCGAGGCAGACGAGGGTCGCGCCGAGGAGTATCGCGACCGGGACGACCCGCGCGTGCCGGCGGCCCACCAGGGCACGGGCCGCGTGCGGTGCCACCAGGCCCACGAAGCCGATCGTGCCGGCCGCGGCCACCGCGGTGGCGCTCAGGAGCACGCTGACGACAAGGAAGCCGAGGCGGCCGCGGGACAGGTTCAGGCCCAGGAGCCGGGGGGTGTCCTCGTCGAGCGACACCAGGTCGAGTTCCTTGCGGCGGGCGATGGCCACGACCGTGCCGACCAGGAGCACGGCGGCGACCGGCAGGATGTCGGGGCCGCTGCGTCCGTAGGTGGAGCCAGAGAGCCAGATCAGCGCCTTGGTCGCGCTGAACCGGTCGGTGAGCACGATCAGCAGGCTGATGAGCGCCATCGTTCCCGCGGACACACCGATGCCGACGAGGACGAGCCTGCTGCTCTGGAAGCCGCCTCTGGCCGCGAGCCCGAAGACGACCACGGAGCTGACCGCGGCGCCGGCGAACGCCGCGCCCACGATGCTCCACGGCCCGGCGCCCGGCGCCGAGGTGACCAGGATGATGGCGCCGAGGGCCGCTCCGCCGGAGACGCCGAGGACGCCGGGTTCCGCGAGCGGGTTGCGGGTCACGGACTGCACGAGCGTGCCGGAGAGCGCGAGCGCGGCGCCCGCGGCCAGTGCGGCGCCCACCCGGGGCACGCGGGTGTCGAGGACGAAGGTGATGGCCTGGCCCGACTGGCCCCGCAGCCAGTTGACGACGTCGCCGAGCAGGAACGTGCTGTCGCCGACGAGCACCGCGGCGATCGTGACGCCGACCAGCGTGCCCACGAGCAGCACCAGGGTGATGACGTAGGCCGTGCGGCTGGGGATGCGCAGCCGGTCCGGCGCGGCGGCGTTGCCGCTGTCGCGGGTGCGCATCGCCATGACGACCAGGAACACGGCGCCGACGACGCTCGTGATGACGCCGGTGGGCACGGTGACCGCGGTCTGGGCCGACGTCACGGCGCGCAGCAGCACGTCGGAGCCGAGCACGAGGGCGGCGCCCACGAGTCCGGCGACGGGTATGCGGGTCCGATGGCGAACCAGGGCGCGGAAGCGGCCGGCCAGTGGCCGTACCAGGGCCGGCGCGCACAGCCCCACGAAGGCGATCGGGCCCGCCAGGGTCACCGTCGCGGCCGCGAGCAGCGAGGCCAGGACCACGGACGTGATGCGTGTGCCGCGGACCGGGATGCCCAGTCCGTGCGCGGCGTCGTCGCCGAGGGCCAGGGCGTCGATGCGGCGCGCGATCAGCAGGAGACCCACGAGTGCGGCCACGATGACGGGCGCCATCTGGGACACCCCGTCGAACCCGTTCTGGCTGATGCTCCCCTGGCCCCACTGGTAGAGGCCCTCGGTGCGTTCGGGGAACAGCAGGAGCAACGCGTCGGTGATGGCGTTGAGTCCCAGGGCGAGCGCGCTGCCCGCAAGGACCAGGCGCACCGTTCCGGCGCTGCGTCCCGCGAGGGCGAGGACGACGGCGGCCGCGGCGAGGCCGCCGACGAAGGCCACTCCCGAGGAGGCGAGCAGCGGAGCCGTCGCGCCGCTGGCGACCAGTGCGGTCAGGGCGAGGTAGGAACCGGCGTTGACGGCAAGGGTGTCCGGCGCGGCGAGGACGTTGCGGCTGACCGCCTGCAGGGCGGCGCCCGCCGCGCCGAGCGCGACGCCGACGAGTATCCCGGCGAGCATGCGCGGCATGCGCGAGGCGATGACCACGGAGGAGTCGCCCTGCTCGGCCTGGCCGGTGAGGGCCTTCCACACCTGCCCTGCACCGACCGACGCGGTGCCCTGGGTGATGTCGACGACGGCGAGAACGGCGACCAGAAGAACAAGACCGGCCGTCACCGCGACCGCGCCCGTGGGGGATGCGACCGCGCGCTCGGGCGTGGTGGAGGGCGTTGCGGTGACGGCCACGGTCTCCTACTTCTTCAGGGTGTCGACGAGGGCGTCGATGTACGCCTCCATCGCCTCGGGGCCGCCGAACATCCAGATGCCGTCGGGCAGACGGTGGACCTCGTCGTCCTTGACGAACGGCAGCGACTTCCAGACGGCGTTGTCGGCGAGTTCGTCGGTGAACACGTCGGAGCTGCCGTCGTCCTTGTTGCCGATGTAGACGAACTTCACGTCGTCGCCGAGCTTGGTGAGGCCCTCGACGTCGGTGGTGGCGAGGCCGTAGTCCTTGTCGCCCTTGATCTTCCAGTCGTTCTTCAGGCCGAGGTCCTCGTTGACGGCGCCGAGCAAGGAGTTGCTCGTGTAGCCGCGCACGGAGACCTGGTTGGAGGCGGCGTAGCCGTCGGCGAAGGCGATCTTCGAGCCGTCGAGCTCGGCCTCCTTCAGCGCCTTCTTGCCCTCGGCGACCTTGGCCTCGTACGACTCCTTGGCCTTCTTGGCCTCGTCGGTCGTGCCGGTGGCCTTGGCGATGACGTCGAGCGTGTCAAACATCTGGCCGATCTGGTCGGCGCCGTCGGCGGCCTTGACCTGGAGGACGGGGCCGACCTTCTTCATCTGCTTCACCGCGGAGGCCGACATGTCGGTCGTGGTGACGATGAGGTCGGGGGTGAGGCCGGCGAGGGTGTCCATGCTCGGCTCGCCGCGGGTGCCGATGTCCTTGGGGTCGTTCTTCAGCGGGACGGCGGAGTCCCACGCCTTGTAGCCCTTGACGTCGGCGACGCCGACCGGGTCCACGCCGAGCGTGACCAGGGATTCGACGACGTTCCACTCGGTGCCGACGACCTTCTTGGCCGGGCCGTCGAGCTTCACCTGCGCGCCATTGGCGTCGGTGAGGGTGATCGGTTCGGACTTCTTGTCCGAGCTGGTCTCGGCGGGCTCGGAGGTGCCGCAACCGGACAGAACGAGGGCTGTGGCCGCGGCGGCGGCCGCGGCGACGAGGGTGCGTCTCATGAGGAGGAATGGAGCCTTTCGCTTCTGCTGTGG
>NZ_JBNNJZ010000489.1:0-6221 GCF_050270335.1 Streptomyces sp. NPDC059900 | reverse complement strand
GGCGAGAACGTCCTGGTCCTCTCCGGCGAGGAGCCGGGCCGCCGCTGGGACCAGCCGGTCCCGCTGGTCGACGTCCTGCGCGCCGCCTCCTCCGAGGTGGAGCAGTACGAGCGCATCGAGCTCTCCGGGGTGCCGGAGGCCGAGATCCACGGCCTGGCCGTGACCGACCTCGTGCACCTGCTCGCCGAGCTCCTGGAGAACGCCACCACGTTCTCCTCGCCGCAGACCAAGGTCCGCGTCACCGCGACCCGGCTGCCCGACGGCCGCATCATGGTCGAGATCCACGACAAGGGCATCGGCCTCACCGCCGAGGACTTCGCGGACATCAACCACAAGCTGGCCAACCCGCCGACCGTGGACGCCGCGATCTCGCAGCGCATGGGCCTGTTCGTGGTCGGCCGCCTCTCCGACCGGCACGGCATCCGCGTCCAGCTGCGTCCCTCGGGCGAGCAGGCCGGCACGACCTCGCTCGTCATGCTTCCGGACGGGATCACGCACGGCGGTGGCGGCGGCGAGAACCAGCTGCCCGAGTCCGAGTTCACGGTCTCCTCGATCATGCCGGAGCAGCAGGCCCCGGAGCAGCCGGTCTTCCACCACGAGCCGATGCGTACGGCCGCGGAGCTCGGCTTCGACGACAGCCGCTACAACGGCGACACCGCCGACTCGCCGGACCTCGACCCGGTGGGCCGCTCGCTGATGCGCGAGGAGCGGCGTGCCGCTCTGGAGGCGCAGGCGCAGTCCCCCGACGGGCGTCCGCTCTTCCGCGACGAGATGGACGGGCAGCCCGGCTTCGACCAGCAGGGCGGCTACGACCCCTCATACGAACAGCAGTCCCCGGCGTACGACGAGTACGGCCAGGGACAGGCCATGCAACCGGCGTACGACGAGCCGTACTACCCGGCGCGGGACGGTTACCAGGACGCCCCCTATGCGGAAGCCGGTCAGGACGATCAGGCTGCTCGCGGCGGTGCCGTGTCCGAGCCGTTCACGGCCTACCCGGACCGCTCCCACCAGGACGACTGGCCGACGCGCGACGGATTCGACGACAACTCGGGTGCGTATCAGGCCGAGTACTCTCCGGAACCGGAATCTGGTCCGGCGGCTCCCGCGAACGGTGGCGAACGCGTAGGCTTCGACCGTCCCGGGCCGGCTCCGTCCGCGGTCCACGACACCACCGCTGCGGGTCTTCCGCGCCGCGGCGGCGCCGGTGCGGCCACCAACGGCAGCGCCCCGGCGGCCCCGGCGCAGGACGCGTTCGGAAACAACGACAGCAGCTGGCGTACGTCCAACGACGACCGCTGGCAGCGCGCCGAATCGCTGAAGGAGCCCAAGGCGGGTGGGGTCACCCCGTCCGGTCTCCCGAAGCGGGTGCCCAAGGCCAATCTGGTCGAGGGCACGGCGGAACAGACCCCACAGGGCGGCCCTCAGGTCTCCCGCGACCCCGAGGACGTGCGGGGTCGGCTGAGCAACCTGCGCCGCGGCGTCCAGCGGGGACGCAGCGCAGGCAGTGACACCACGAATGGCCAGGGCTTCGGCCCTGACAGCACCTACAACCAGGAGCGTTAGTGTGAGCCCGATGAGCCAGGCGGCGCAGAATCTGAACTGGTTGATCACGAACTTCGTGGACAACACCCCCGGGGTGTCCCACACGGTGGTGGTCTCCGCCGACGGACTCCTTCTGGCGATGTCCGAAGGCTTCCCCCGCGACCGGGCCGACCAGCTCGCGGCCGTCGCATCCGGTCTGACCTCCCTCACCGCCGGGGCCTCCCGGATCTTCGAGGGCGGTTCCGTGACCCAGACCGTTGTGGAGATGGAGCGAGGATTCCTCTTCCTTATGTCCATCTCCGACGGCTCTTCCCTGGCCGTGCTTGCACACCCTGATGCGGACATCGGTCTCATTGGGTACGAAATGGCGCTTCTTGTCGACCGCGCCGGCACCGTACTCACCCCCGACCTGCGCGCGGAGCTGCAGGGGAGCCTTCTCAACTAGTAGACGTACGGTGCGTTTTCGCGTCCCGTGGCCGTAAGGTTTCGGGACGCGGCTCCAGAATGATGGTGCCCGGCACAGTCGGAGGAGGAGTACGTGGCAGGTTCAGGAACACCCCCGGACGGTTCGTCATCGGCCAACTGGTCGCCTGGTCACGGCCAGGGTCAGGGGCCGCACGAAGGGGCGCCGAACCGGTACAACTTCCCCTCCGCGCCCAGCCAGCACCGCAGGCCTTATCAGCAGCCGCAGCAGCCGGGCCCCCGCCAGAGCCCGTACGAGCAGCCTCATACCCCCAGGATCCAGCCAGTGCAACCACAGCGACGCGCCCCTGAACCGGCGCCCGCGGGTGCTGCGAGCAACCCCCTGGTGCGTCCGTACGCCATGACGGGCGGCCGCACCAGGCCCCGCTACCAGCTCGCCATCGAGGCGCTGGTGCACACCACCGCCCAGCCGCACCAGCTCCAGGGCCAGTTGCCGGAGCATCAGCGGATCTGCAATCTGTGCCGCGAGATCAAGTCAGTCGCTGAGATCTCGGCACTTCTCTCCATTCCCCTCGGCGTCGCCCGGATCCTCGTAGCCGACCTGGCGGAGGCCGGACTTGTCGCCATCCATCAGCCGGGCGGCGACGAGTCCGCCGGCGGCCAGCCAGACGTGACACTGCTCGAAAGGGTGCTCAGTGGACTTCGCAAGCTCTAGCGGCGGAGCAACAGCCCGCTCCACCACTTCCGCGAAAATCGTGGTGGCGGGCGGCTTCGGCGTGGGCAAGACCACGTTCGTCGGGGCGGTCTCTGAGATCAACCCGCTGCGCACCGAGGCCGTCATGACGTCCGCGTCCGCGGGCATCGACGACCTCACCCACACCGGGGACAAGACGACGACGACCGTCGCCATGGACTTCGGCCGCATCACCCTGGACCAGGACCTGATCCTGTACCTCTTCGGTACGCCCGGTCAGGACCGCTTCTGGTTCATGTGGGACGACCTCGTACGCGGCGCGATCGGCGCGGTGGTACTGGTCGACACGAGGAGGCTCGCCGACTGCTTCCCCGCCGTCGACTACTTCGAGAACTCCGGGCTGCCGTTCGTCATCGCCCTCAACGGCTTCGACGGCCATCAGCCGTACACGCCGGACGAGGTCCGCGAGGCGCTGCAGATCGGGCCGGACACCCCGATCATCACCACCGACGCGCGGCATCGTGCCGACGCGAAGAGCGGGCTGATCACGCTCGTGGAGCACGCGCTCATGGCGCGGCTGCGCTAACAGCCCCGCCCCGTCGTCCAGCAGTTCGCCCCCGCCGGCTCCTGCCGGCGGGGGCGAACTGCTGTGTGGCGGAACCTGCCGGGAGGCAGGACCTGTTGTGTGGCGGAGCCTGCCGTGAGGCGGGACCTGCTGGGTGGCGGAACCTGCCGGGAGGCGGGACCTACGGCTTCGACCGTCGCCTTGCGTAACATCTTTGGCCAAAACACATGCCTGCCGCTGTGATGTTTTCGGTGAGACTCTCGCTGAAGGGAATGGCAGGTCCGCGCGACCACCCCTGCCTTCGTTCCTCCGACGGACCCAGCAGGAAGCGGAGCCCCCACATGCGCCTGCCCCACTCAGGCGGAACCCGGAGCCGGCCCGGGAACAGCCGTGCCACCCCCGCCCGCGCCGGCCCCTGACGGCGACGGGGCCCGGGTCGCTATCCGGTCAATCAGGCCGCGAAGCGCCTTCTCCACGGCGGTACAACGGACACAGGCGCGAGAACGGCCGCCGGGAGACCGCAAGAGACGGCCGGAGACCCACCCGGACCGCAAGAGAGGAGAGTCATGCAGGTCTACAGACGCAGACGCCGGCCGACGCATCGCGTCCGGCCGACGTCACACCCCCCACCACCGGCCTCGTCAGCCGAACCCGGGCACCTTCAGCTCCGCCCAGACCATCTTGCCGCCGACCGTCGGCTCGACCCCGACATCGGCCGACAGAGCCGCGACAAGGAACAGTCCACGCCCACTGACCTGGAACGGGTCCGGGGGCTCGGTGGGCACCACCGGAAGCTCGGTGGAGGTATCCGTCACCTCAAGGCGCACACCCTCGGCGCCCGTGCGACGGACGGCGAACTCGAACGACGAGCACGTGCAGTGCCGCACATTGCTGCACAGCTCGGTGGCCACGAAGGCGCAGTCGTCTACCAGCGCCTCCAGGCCCCAACTGCGCAGGCAGGCGCCGACGATCCGGCGTATCTGCTCCAAGCAGTGCGGGTCGTACTCCATGCGGACCTCGCAGGATCTGCTGATCACTACGAGTTCCTCCGCGGACGTGTTCGGCATTGCCCCTCCGGCACCGCTGTAGGTGTCAACTCAACCGAGAACAAAGGACGTTGGACTCGCATCATGTCGAGGCATCTATCACCTAGGCAAGTATTACTCGGCGTTCACATCCCTCAAAGGGGGTGCACCAGATGACAGTTGTCTGGCCGGAAGACGCGGGACATCATGTGCGCATGCCGCAAAGTGAGATGCCCACCATGCGCAGCCGCCGTCTCGGCGCCGAACTGCGAAGACTTCGCTCGGATGCCGGCCTCAAAGTCCAGGACGCGGCCGATGCACTGGAGTGTGGGCAGCCAAAGATCAGTCAGATCGAGACAGGCAAACGCGGTATCCGGCAGCTCGATCTGACCACTTTGCTCAATCTGTACGGAGTGCAGGACGAGCAGCAGCGGTCGAATCTGAAGCGACTGGCCAGAGACATCCACAAGGTCGACTGGTGGTCCGGCCAAGGGCCCTTCCTCAGCGGCGACCTGCGCGACTACCTCACTCTGGAAGCCGACTCCTCACTCATCCGCTCCTATGAGCCGATGGTGCTGCCGGGCCTGCTCCAGACAGAGGCATATATGCGCCAGATATTCACCGCCGGCGCCGAAGCGGATCGCGTCGAAACCCTTGTGAAGACAAGGATGAGACGCAAAGATCTGCTCCACGGGAACAGTGAATTCCGGCTCCGCGTCATCATCGACGCCCCGGCACTGCACCGCATTTCTGGTCCCACTGAATTGATCCGTCAACAATTTCAGCACTTGATCGAAGTGGGAAAACAGGCCAATGTCACCGTTCAGATCCTCCCCCTGAACATCACATTGCCGCTCGCGCAGTACGCTCCGTACACGATCTTCACCCTGCACGGAGAACCCCCCATAGAGGTGACCTGGTTGGAGCACATGACCGGGGGAACGTTGCTGGAGCAGCGACCTGACGTCCAGGTTTACACCAAAGCCTGGGATGACCTGACGGCCGCGGCACTCTCTCCCGCCCAGTCTCGCCAGTACATCCTTGACCATATGAAGGAAAGCGGGTCGTGATGTCTCGCACATCTGCGGCCAGTCGCGCGTTCACAGAGACAGAAGACGAATCAGTGAAAGCGAACTGGCACAAGAGCACCTACAGCGGCGCCTCGAACGGCTGCATCGAGCATACGAAGCTTTCGGCCGATCAGCGGGCGATTCGTGACACGAAGAATCCGGAGTTCGGAACACTCGTCTTCGACTCCACCGCGTGGCACGCATTCAT
Source organism: Streptomyces sp. NPDC059900 (assembly GCF_050270335.1). NCBI lineage: Bacteria > Bacillati > Actinomycetota > Actinomycetes > Kitasatosporales > Streptomycetaceae > Streptomyces > Streptomyces sp. NPDC059900. Next base: position 691 of record NZ_JBNNJZ010000489.1, on the reverse strand, counting down.
TACTGGAATCAACTCCGGGGTTCTGCAGATATGAGCACGGACACCGCAAGCAACACACGCGTCACACAGCGGGAAAAGGCGTTGCTCTACGCGCTCGACATCTCCCGCGCCCAGTGGACAAGCACCCCTGGAAGCCCCGTGGAGGGCCCTGTGGAGATTGCCTCGCTGGGGAACGGCGCGGTGGCCCTGCGCAACCCCGCAGACCCACGTGGGCTCGTCCTGCGCTTCACCGCGGAGGAGTGGGACGCGTTCAAGCTCGGTGTGCTTGACGGAGAGTTCGACTGACCTCGCGGGCAGACGCCGAAGGACCCCGCACGAGGGCGGGGTCCTTCGGGGTGCCTGTCGGCCTTGCCGGCTGCTTCAGGGCGCCGGTCAGCCCTGCCAGCTGTGCGGGGCGCGGAAGCCGGGGGTGCGCTCAAGACGGCGCCAGCCGGCCTTGTCGCGGCCTCGGCGGGGCGTCGGGCTCTGTGCGGTGGCCGCGGCGCGGGCCAGCAGGATCGCGGTGATGGCGGCGACCTCTTCGGGCTCGGCGTGGCCCTTCTCTACGCGGATGTCGGGGTTAGTCATGTGCAGCGTTCTCCTTGTGGGCTACTGCAGGATTACTGCGGGGGGTTGCCGTGCTTGCGGGACGGCAGGTCTGCGTGCTTGTTGGCGAGCATCGCCAGGGAGCTGATGAGGACCTCGCGGGTGG
>NZ_JBNNJZ010000488.1:0-6231 GCF_050270335.1 Streptomyces sp. NPDC059900 | reverse complement strand
GCCCCGAGGTCAGCGTGGAGGTCCTTGCCGACGGCGACCGCTACGAGGTGTTCGGGGTGACCGACAAGTCGGTCGTCGGCCTGGACTACTTCGTCGAGCTGGCCCACACCTTCCCCTCCCGGCTGCCCGCGCCCCTCGTAGAGGCCTGCGGCGACGTGGCCGTCCAAGCGCTGCGCGCGGTCGGCTTCGACCTGGGCATGGCCCACGTCGAGGTGAAGGTGACCGCGTCCGGCCCCCAGCTCATCGAGATCAACCCGCGGCCCGCCGGCGGCAAGATCACCTACCTGGTGGACCGGGCCCTTGGCATCAAGTCCCTGGAGCTGGTGGCCCGTCAGTACCTGGGCCAGCCGCTGCCCGTCCCGGCCCTGCCGCCGCGGCCGGTCGCCGGCGCCGCCATCCGCTATCTGACCGCGCAGCCCGGCCGGGTGGTGTCGGTCACCGGACAGCAGCGGGCCGCCGCGCTGCCCGGCGTCCAGGAAGTCGTCGTCAAGCCCAAGGCGGGTTCCGTGGTACGGGAGTTGCGCCGCAACGGCGACCGGGCAGGCCATGTGCTGGTGGTGGCCGAGACCGCCGAGCTCGCGGCCCGCACCGCGGAGGCCGCCGTCCAGGAGATCGGCATCCGCACCGAGCCGGTCTCCCGGCGCCCGGTCGCCGACTCCCTCATCGACCTGATCGGCGGCACCCCGCTGCTGCGCCTGCCGATGGACCAGGTCACGCACGGCGCCCCGGCCAAGGCCGAGGTCCTGGCCAAGCTGGAGCTGTTCAACCCCTGGTCCAGCAGCAAGGACCGGGCCGCCCGCGCGATGCTGCGCGGCGCCGAACAAAAGGGGCTGCTCTCCCCCGGCGACGGCACCGTCATCGAGGCCACCTCGGGCAACACCGGCATCTCGCTGGCCGCGCTCGCCGCCAACCGCGGCTATCGCTGCATCATCGTGCTGCCGGACAACGCGACCCCCGAACGGGTGGCCATGCTGCGCTCGCTGGGCGCCGAGGTCGTGCGCACTCCGCACACCGGCGGCTACCAGGCGGCCGTCGACAAGGCCGGGGAACTGCACAGCCAGACCCCCGGCTCGTGGTTCTGCCGCCAGCACGACAACCCCGACAACACCCGGGCGCACTACGAGACCACCGGCCCCGAGATCTGGAACGACGCCGACGGCCGTATCGACGTGTTCGTCTGCGGCGTGGGAACCGGCGGTACGCTCAGTGGCGCGGGGCGTTATCTGCGCGAAAGCCACCCCGCAGTGCGGATCGTGGCGGTGGAGCCCGCGGGCTCGCCCCTGCTGTCCGGCGGCAAGCCCGGCACGCACGGCATCCCGGGCTTCAACGGCGGCTTCATCGCGCCGACCACGCAGCAAAGCCTCATCGACGAGGTGATCACGGTTTCCGACGCGGACGCCCTGGACACCACCCGGCGGCTGGCAGCGCACGCCGGGCTGATGGCCGGTGTCTCGGGCGGCGCGGTCGTCCACGCCTGCGGCGTCCTGGCCGCCCGCCCACACTACCGGGGCCGGCGCATCGTGACCCTGCTGCCCGACACCGGCGAGCGCTACTTGAGCCTGCTGGGCCGCGAGAGCACGCCGGGCGGTGCCCGATGACGGCGCCCGCGCCCGCCACGGGCCTGCCCCCGGACGGCCGGCCGCGCCTGCTGATGGTGATGCCCTACCGCCAGTTCGTACAAAAGGCGCAGGCCCAAGGGTTCTGGGTCGCTGCGATCTGGGACCCGCAGCTACAGACACCGGAGTATCTGGCCGACGTACGCGCCCTGGCGGACGTGTTCGTGACGGCGGACTTCGGGGACCCGCAGCAGCTGCGGCGCACCATCCGCGAGACGGCCCGCGAGCACCGCGCCTCGGTGATCTACCACATCGGCCGGGAGGAGACGATGGTCGCCGCCCACGAAGTGGCCGAGGAGCTGCACGCCGAGGTCAACCCGTCCGCGGCGATCCGTTTCCTGGCCGACAAGCACGCGATGCGTGAGCTGCTCGCCCGGCACGGCCTGTCCCCGGTGTCCTTCGAGGCGGTGACCGCCCGGCGCGACGTGCCGGGCGCCGTCGAGCGGGTGGGACTCCCGGCGGTCGTCAAGCCGACCGCCCTGGCCGGCAGCCGGGGCGTGTTCCTGTGGCAGGCCGCCCGGGACCGGGCGGCCTGGAGCGACCTCGTGGACGCCTACGGCTATGACGGACCGTTCCTGGTCGAGGAGTACCTGCGCGGGCCCGAGTACAGCGTGGAGACGCTCAGCCAGGACGGCCGGCACCAGGTCGTCGGCATCACCGAGAAACTCCTCGGCGCGCCCCCGCTGTTCGTGGAGGTGGGACACGTCCACCCGGCTCCGCTCGCCCCGCACCGCCGGCACGCCATCGAGGAGTTGACCGTCCGCTTCCTGACCCTGTGCGGCTACCGCTTCGGCCCCGCGCACACCGAGGTCATCTGGACCAAGCGCGGCCCGCGCATCGTCGAGTCGCAGCCCCGGCTGGGCGGCGACCGGATTCCCCGGCTCATCGAGCTGGCCGGCGGCCTCGACATCGAGCAGGCCATCTTCGCCGCCCTGGCGGGCTCACCGGCCCGGCTGCCGCAGCCCGCGGCGGCGGCCGCCGTGCGGTTCTTCACCTTCCCGCCCGGCCGCATCGACGGAATCCGCGGCCTGGAGCAGGCGCGAAAGCTGCCCTACGTCGACGAGTTGACCCTGCGGCTGCGCCCGGGCGACACCGTCGAGGAGGTCCGCGACTCCAAGGGCCGCCACGGGCACGTCATCGTCTCGGGCGCCACGCCCGACCAGGCAGGCCGCCGGTGCGCCGAGGTGCTCGCCACCCTCGAGGTCGTCATCGACGGCACGCCCGTACGCGCGGACGGCCGGGCCGCCGGCACCCCTGCCCCGGCGCCGTCCCGCACCCATCCCGCGCACCGCAGAAAGGCATCGACCGTGCCGTACTCCTTGCCCACGTCCAGGAGGTTGCCATGACCCGCCCGAAGGTGGCCGTGACCACACCCCGCACCGACGCACAGGTGGTGTTCGTCGGCTACAACGCGGCCTACCTGCGCGCCATCGACGGCCATGTCGCCGGCGGGTCCGTCGTGGTGCTCGAAGCGCCCGACATCATCCGCAAACGCCGGCTGCGGGACGCGGCGGGCCGCTTCGCCTGCCTGGAGCGGATCGTGCCGGTCAGCTACCAGCAGTCCGCCGGCGCCCTGGACCTGGCGGCCGATCTGGAGGCCCGGCGCCCGGTGGCCGCCGTGGTGCCCGGCCTGGAGTACGCGGTGCCCGCGGCCGCCGCCCTGGCCGAGAAGCTCGGCCTTCCGGGCGCCACCGAACAGGCCGCGCTGGCGCTGCGGGACAAGGTCCGGCTGCGCGAGGCCTGCGACGCCGGCGGGGTGCGCAACCCGCGCTGGCGCGAGATCCACGGGCCGGGCGACATCCTGGATTTCGCCGGCGACGGACCGGTGGTGGTCAAGCCCGCCAACCGGCAGGCCAGCGTCGGCGTCCAACTCCTTGACGCGGTCGATGCCGCCTCCGCGGCCGAGGCGTGGCAGCGCACCTCCTCGGCCGCCGAGTACGAGCAGGTGCCCGACCGGCACCTGACGTGGCGCTTTCTGGCCGAAGAGCGCCTGCGGGGCCCCGAGTTCAGCGTCGAGGCGCTGGTGCGCCAGGGCGAGATCATCTTCCACAACGTCACGGCCAAGACGGTGATACCCGGGCCCTACCCGGTCGAACTGGGCCACCTGCTGCCCGCCCCGCTCGACAAGGACACGCAGGCCGCCTTCGAGGAGGCCATGCGCGCACTGGTCGCGGCGACCGGCTACCGCACCGGGATCCTGCACGCCGAGTGGATCCTGACCGCCGCCGGTCCGGCCCTGGTGGAATGCGCGGGACGCTGCCCCGGCGACTACTTGATCGACCTGAACGACCTGGCCTACGGCACCCGCATCCGCCTGACCCTCATCGACCTGCTGGCCGGCCGCCCGGTCACCCTGCCCCGCACCGCCCGACAGACCTCGGCGATCCGGTTCCTGGCCGCCGGGCCGGGCACCGTCACGCAGGTCGCCGGCACGGACGCGGCCCTTGCCCTGCCCGGCGTCGAGACCGTGGAAGTCGACGTCGAGGCCGGCCAGGAGGCCCGGGCCTGGGCGTCCTCCTGGGATCGCGCCGGGCATGTCATCGCCACCGGGCCCGACGCGGACACCACACGCCGCCGCGTCCTGGCCGCGGACGCCGCCGTCCGCATCACCACCAGCCCGCAGCCCTCCCCGGCCTTGACGACCCCCACGACCTCCACGGATTGAGGAAGCAGCAGATGTCTGTTCTCTGGCAGCGCGTTCGCGGCTGGCGCCGGTCCGTGCCGGGCGGGCCGGTCGGCATCCGCCTGTCCGTGATGGCGATGATCGACGCCGTCGGCACCGGTGCCTTCCTGGCCGTGTCCGTGCCCTTCATCACCCGTTCCGTGGGCCTGTCGGTGGGCGAGCTGAGTCTGGGCCTGACCCTGTCCGCCGCGATCGCCCTGGCCACGGCGGTGCCCATCGGCATCCTGGCCGACCGGATCGGCCCCAAGAAGGTCCTGGTCGGGGTGAGCCTGTGGCGCTGCGCCTGCTTCGTGCTCTACCCCTTCGTACAAAACCTATGGCAGTTCCTGACGGTGGTGTGCCTGCTCGGCCTCGTCGACAAGGCGGCGGCACCGATGGAGCAGGCCCTGGTCGGACAGGTGACGGCCACCGACGACCGGGTCAGGGTGGTCGCGGTCCTGCGCTCGCTGCGCAACGTCGGCTTCACCGTCGGCGCCCTGCTGGGCGGCGTCGGCCTGCTGATCGACACCCGCGTCGGCTACAGCGCGATCCTGCTGCTCAACGCCGCCTCGTTCGCGGTCCTGGCGACCCTGGCCTACCGGCTGCCGGTGCTCAGCAAGCCCGCCAAGAGCCTGCGCCGCCGCTTCTCGGTCGCCGCGCTGCGGGACGGTCCGTTCCTGTCGTTCACCGGGATCAACGCGGTGCTCACCATGCACATGACCCTGCTGAGCATCGGCATCCCGCTGTGGATCGTCGAACACACCAAGGCCCCGGCCGCGGTGATCTCGCCCCTGGTGGCGGTCAACACCGTGCTCGCGGTCGCCCTGCAGGTCCGCGCGAGCCGCGGCACCGAAACCATCGCCGGATCGGCGCGGGCGCTGGTGCGGGCAGGCATGTCCCTCACCCTGTGCTGTCTGCTGCTCGTCGCGGCGCCGAAGCCGCCCGTCGTCCTGGCCGTCGGCGTGCTGCTCCTTGCCATGGTCGCGCTGACCGCAGGCGAGCTGTTCCAGTCCGCCGGGGGCTGGGGCGGGTCGTATCTGCTGGCGGCGACCGGCCAGGAGGGCGTCTACCTCTCGGTCTTCTGGCTCGGCGTGGCCGTCCAGCAGATCGCCGCACCGCTCGTGATCGGCCTGGTCATCACCACCGGCACCGTCGGCTGGGTCGTCCTGGCCGCCCTGTTCGCCCTCTGCGGCCTCGCGGCCCCGGCCATCGGCCGGTGGGCGCAGGCACGGGCCGACCGCCGTCCGCAGCAGGACGCGGCCCTGGCCGGGGCCGCGTGATCGCCCCCGCGCACCGCAGCGGTGCGCGGGTCGTCCACTTGCACATCATCCCAGGAGGAAACCATGTCCGTTCCGCTGTATGTCCCCGCCGGTGAAGGCGAATACGTCGACATCCGCGACACCAAGAGGACGTACCTCAAACTCACCACGCCCGACTCCAACGGGGAGTTCGGCTTCTTCGAGCACCACATGGCACCGGAGGCCAAGGGCGCGTCCCCGCACATCCACAAGCAGTCCACCGAAATGTTCTACGTGGTCAAGGGCGAGATCGAGTTCACCATCGGCGACCGCAAGGTGGTCGGCGAGCCGGGCGCGTTCGCCTACATCCCCAAGGGCGAGCCGCACGGCTTCACCAACCGGGGCACCGAGGACGCCACCCTGCTGATCATGTTCTACCCGATCTACGACCGGGAGGACTACTTCCGCGGCCTGGGACGCCTGACGGCAGGCGGCCGCAACCCCAGCATGGAAGAACTGCGCGAGCACATGGCCAAGTACGACCAGTTCATGGTCTGAGCCCGCACGCTCCGGCCATCTGGCCGGCACACGGACACGACCCGGCCGGGGGCCCCCCGCGCCCACCCCGGCCGGGCCCCCCCCCCGGGGGCCGGCACGCGGGGGGGCGGGGCGTGAATCGCCGCCCCCTCCCCAGCCACACCCCCCCCCGCACAAC
>NZ_JBNNJZ010000487.1:2279-6253 GCF_050270335.1 Streptomyces sp. NPDC059900 | reverse complement strand
CAGATAGACCATGCGCCACTGGCCCCTGGTGACGCCGACGGCTTCGTGGAGTTTGTAGCCCAGCTCGAAGGCGAATGCCGTGATCTTGTCGCCCTGCCCCACGTCGAGGCCTCTCAGGGTGATCTCAACACGGCCTCGCCCGTCGAAGTGGGCGAGGATTTCTTCATCCTTCACTGCGATCCTTCACTTCTCTTGTTTCGCTGCGCGGTCTTTCTCGCTCCCCGTTTTCCAGGCATTCTCGAATGCTACGAGCAGCGGGCCACCGGGAACCAGCGTCGCTGTGGCCGTCTGCCGGTCGTTCTTCGGGTCGAAGTAGCCAAGGGCGGTCGGGTCGCCCATGAATCCTGCGACAGTGTCGATCAGGCCGAAGTTGGCTGCGGCGTCACCGGCGCGGCTGCCCGCGACCACGGCGGAGACGCCTTTGAAGGCGAGGCCGAACGGGAGGACACCGAGAGCGTCCTGCGCCAGAGTCCGGTTGGAGACCACGGAGTCGCCTCCGACGGCACGTGCTGTCCCGTGCATGGCCAGCGCACTCAGAGCGAATGCGCCCGACCCTACGGCCACCGCCGAGGAGGCGGCCGCCAGCGGGGGGAACACCGGGCTCAGGAAAAGCAGTACGAGCGAGACGGCGCCCAGCGCGGCGCTTACGGTCGCGAGTACATCGCCGAGAGCGGCGATGGTGTTGGCGTGTTCTGCGAGCCACTTGACTGCGTCCGCCACGACATCGCCGATGACGTCCATCACGATGTCGTCGAGCGCCCCCAGCGCCTTGCCGATGCCCTTGAGCGCGTCACCCAACTTGTCGAACATCCCGGGCTCGTTGGGCGCGATGTTCATCGCCTTGTCGAGCCGGCGCGCGATGGACTGTCCCTCGAGGGTGTAATCGCTCGACAGTTTGCGAGCCTCGGCGCGGATCTTCTCCAGCTCGGCTTCCGCAGTACTGGCGGCCAGCTCAGTGGAGGATCTGTCCTTTTCGGTCTTCTCCCGCTTGCGTGCCTCGGCGTCGTCTTTCGGGGAGTCGAAAGGCAGGGGCTTGTCCGGCAGGTCGTCGAGCTTGCCCTTCATCGCGGCGTGCTTGTCACGCGCGGCCCGTGCCCTGCTCTCCAGCGCGGTGGCCTTGTTCTGCCACGCCGGCATAGCCTCGGACCATTCCCCCAGCGCCGTGGCCGCCTTTCTGAACGACCGCTTCGCCGTGTCCACCTGAGGGCGGAAGTTGTCGTCGAACTGCTCGCGGAAGGCTGTGGCGTGCTTGCCGGTCCAGTCGCCCGCCCCCGTGCCGTGGAGGACATCGGAAATGTCCTCCAGCGCCTTGGCGGTACGCGTCACGATCCCGGTGATGTGCTTGGCATCCGGGGCGTCGCCGGGGCACGGGACGAATCCGAGCGCCGGGAACTGGTCCTTGAGCGGGGAGGTTCGTGTGGGGTCAGGAGCCCAACCGGGCACGTCGGTCACCGGCTGTCCTTCCCCGACTTCTCCAGTTCCTTCGCGAGCTTGTCATCGATTTGATCGAAGGCCTTCTCGATCTTGTCGAGCGCTTTGACCGCGGCTCCGGAGAACTTACTGATCTGCTTGATGCCGTAGGACCACTCGTCGCCAAAATCGTTCATACGCAGCGCCAGTTCGGTAACCCCCATGGAGTTGCCGTCGACTTCGTCCATCTCGCGTCCGGGCTTCGCCATGATGTCCGCTATATGCCTGAGGTCGCCGCGCACTTTGCTGAGAACCGCGAAGTCGATGCCGATGTCACTCACCGCTACCCCCTCCCGTGGTCACCGGTTACTGAATTGATTCCCTGCATGTTCGTTTCCTGGCTGGTATCGAAGGTGCCTCGCCCGGGTTCGCCGGCGCGCAGGCCGAGGGCGAAGTCTCCTCCTTCCCTCCGCCTGCTCCCTCGATCTTGTCTGGGCACCGCCACCACCGTCCGCTCTGCAGCCGGCCAGCAGCAGTGCGGCGATCGTCGTGATCGCGACCGCAACGGGCAGGCAACGGCGATTCACTCCAGACTTCCGGCAGGAGGGGCACCCTCAAGGGGGCACATGGTGGCACTTGGTGCGCAAATACTTTCACGCAGGTGATCAAACTTGGTCTCTGGGTCTCCAATTGGCCGAGATTGGAACAGGCAAATAAGGGCAAAATGCCCACTTTGGAACTAGACGGCGATTAACGGTGCATCTTTATGGAAGAGCCTGGCGGAGGGTGTGACCGAGGTCTGGGCGCCCGCGCGTTCCATGGAGTGAGCGCAGCCATGCGCTCAGCGACCAGGTCATATCGCGCCCCGTTTTCATTCGTTAACAGGTCGGCGTCGTGTACACCACAAGCCTCCTGGCGCCGCCCCGGCGGACGGACGGCCGCCAGTCGTCTCTGGCTACGCCGGCGGCACGTGGTGATCGACTCGGGGGTGGCGTGTCAGAAGCCGCGAGTTGTCAGCCAGGCGACGGTCCGGCCGTTTGCGCGGCTGCCGAGTCCGATTGGGAGCGCCCGGATCGCTTCCAGGGCCGGCTCGAACTGAGGTGAATCAACCCGCTGTCCGGCGGTGAAATGGCGCGGTGACGTAGGAGTGGCAACCCGGCACGGCCGTGAAGAGCACGCTGCCGTGCGCACTTCCTGGAGTCCGCGAACTCCGGCTCGACGCGGTCCGCCGCTTCTTCGACCACGCCGCTCCACTGGTGTCGGCGTACACACGAACGTCCCTGGTCGCGTACGAGTAAAAAGGGGACACTTGTTGATGCGGTGAGGGATGGTGCCCGGCAGTCTGCCGATCATTCGGTGTGGGTGGCGAAGGGCGGTCGTGCGGTGGTCTTGGATCCGCAACGTTGGTTGGAACTAGGGCGGTTGCGTGCCCTGTTGGATTCCGTGGCGGTGAGCCTGGCGAATGGGGCGAGGTCTTCGGCGATGAAGTCCTCGCCACTGCGATCCTCGACCGCCTCCTGCACCACTGCGCAGTCGTCCCGATCAACGGCCCCAGCTACCGACTCAAGAACGGCCTCAAGGCCATCGAACGCGAAATGGACGTGGCATAGGCATCCGCTTCACGAGTCGCGTGGTGTGCTCTGCGGCTCCCTCCTGTTGCCCGTCCTCCACGCCAAGTAGGCGGTCAACGCCGCGGCGGTGAGGGGCAGCAGTGGATACAGCGCTGCCGTTCCCCACGACGTGAAACTCCTGTCAACCACTTCGAGGGTTCCCCACGGCGTTCGGGCGATGGGCACTACCTCCCCTTGCTTGCCGTCATAACGCACCCTCACCGTCTCCGTGCTCATGCCACCCACAAGCTGGCCAGAGCACTCGACGTAATCGCCCCCTCGGCCACCGCCTTTGAGATGGCAATGCGCCAGACGAACCTGAACTTCGTCTCCAGTCAGCCCCAGACGCACAAGCCCAAGCGCCCCGGCCCACACCGTTGCCCCGAGAAACAAGACAGCCAGCACGCTCCAGGCCATGGACGTTATCCCCCGCCCCTTAGCTTCCATGGAGCAAGCATCGCGCACCAGGAGGAGGAACCAGGTGGGGATATTGATCTGTACGCAAGCGGGGAGATGAGTCCGTAGGCCGACAACTGGGCTGAATCGGCTGCCCCCGACTGTTCTGACCGTCGGAAGCAGTGCTGTGCGAGCGGTCCGGACTTGTGACGGGCGGGCGCTGGGTCTATCTGTCCACCGTCGCGGCAGGTGCAGACAGCAGGACATTGCCGGGACCGACGCGGTGCTGTCGAGCCTTTCGGATACCCCCTCAAGATCGCGGCCACCGTCACCGGCTCGCGTCCGGTCGCCGTCACCTACCTCGCCGCCACCTCACACTCGGGCAATCCCCTCATGGGCCGCCGCGGCCTCCGGATTCGCCGGCAGGCCGCTTTCGATCACACCACGGCGTGTCCCCGACATGCTGCCTTCAGGAGCGGTTCCCCATTCGTCGTGGGGGCCCCGGCGGCGTGGCGCCCCGTGGCCCCCGCCGGGGGGAGCTAATATGTTGGTATACCA
>NZ_JBNNJZ010000487.1:0-2269 GCF_050270335.1 Streptomyces sp. NPDC059900 | reverse complement strand
TTCTACCCCCCCCGGGGGGCTCCCTCACTTGGTCCGATGTGGTGCGTTCCGCGTGTGGGGGGGGGGCCGGGGGCGGCGGCCCGCCGGGCCCCCCACGCCTGGGTCAGCTAATAGCTTGGTATCCCTGCCAGCCATCGCTGACCTTGGACAGGGCTGCGCTTCCGCTTGCGACGTCGAGGTATCGCCAGAGCGCTTGGTCACTGCGGGTGAGCCAGAGATCGAAGCCTCGTCCGTTGCCGTCGGCGTCTCCTGGCGAAGTAATCAGAGGGATGGCGCTCGGACCGAAGTTGGTGCCGGTCCTGATCTTCGCCGACTGGTCGGCGAGTCCGTCGCCGTCGTTGCTGGTGCCACGGTAGACGTACAGCTCGCCGGTGGTGCGGTCGCGGGCGCCGAGGTCGACGCGTCCGTCACCGTTGGTGTCGCCAGGGGCGAACAGGTCCATGTCCTTCCAGCCGTCTGGGCCGATCAGAATGGGTTCGCGGTCGGTGTCAAGACGGTTGTCCGCAGCACCGAAGTAGAGCCAGAGCAGGCTGCCTTCCTTGACCAGAAGGTCGGGGTATCCGGCTGTATCCGGTGTGCCGTCGTCGTCGATGTCCAGGGGTCCGTCCACGTCACCGATGGCCAGGATCTGGTCGGCGTTGTTCCAGTGGCTGTTGGCCTCGTCGTAGACAGTGAGCTCCTGCCGGTCGCTGGCATCGCCTTCGCAGTCGGTGCAGGCGAAGCCGTAGCCGTTGTTGGGGTGCACCCACAGTCGGTCGGTGTTGGAGGCACTGTCGTGGTTCAGGGCGATAAGATCTTCGTAGGCATCCCCCGTCCAGTCTCCGCGGTGTGTGAGCTTGACCCCCGTCCACAGGGAGTTAGAGGCGGCTGAGGCGGCGTCAGTGACGGTGCCGTCGCCGGCGCCGTAGTAGCGGTGCAGGGCGCCTTCCTTGTCGACGGCCCACAGATCAGGGTTGCCGTCGCCGTTGATGTCGCCGGGCTTGTCGGTTTCTTTGGGGCCGTTGGCGTAGAAGATGTAGTCGGCGGCATCGGACTTGTTGCCGGCCTTGTCGAGACTGCGGGCATACAGATGGTTGGTACCCGCGGTGGTCGGGGTGTACTTGATCGTGACGCTGCCGCCTGCGCTGCTGGGCGTGGCGGTGCGCACGGTGGGCTCGGTGTCGGTCCAGTACTCGTACTTGGCCACGTCCTTGACGCCGCCGCTCGTGAGCTCGAAGGATCCCTGGTTGCGCACGCTCCCGGTGGCCACCGGCCAGCCGTCGCTTCCGTCTGGGAACTGGCTGGAGTTGATGCCGGGCGGGGTGCTGGGGCGGTTGGGGTCGAAGACGAAGCGGCATCCCGACGCGCCCAGGGTCGGTGTCCAGTCTGAGGTAGCTCTGCCGTCGCTGGCCTGGGCCTTCCAGGAGAAGTTTCCGCCGGCGGTGGAGACGTACTGGGCGAGCGTTGCCTTGGGGACCTTGATCTTGGCAACGGTGCCCGAGGTGGCGGAGACGGTCTTGTCGAAGAACACCTTGGGTCCGTCGTCGTGGTGTCCGGTGGCCCACAGATGGAACTGGGCCTTCACGGTGCCGCCGTCCTTGTCGCCGACCTTGGCGGTCAGGTAGACATCGGTGTTGCCGATGGTGCCGTGGGGGGCGACGTCACCGCAGCCTTTGCTGTTCTTCGTGCTGGGGATGGTGTCCAGGCCGGAGGGCGCGTTGGGAATGGTGTTGTACTCGGTGGAGAGCACGGCGGACTTGGCGGAGAACTTCTTCCACCCGAACACATCCGACTCGTTGTCCGCCTGGAGCAGCAGGGAGATGGTGTTCCACTTGCCGGCGGCTGCGTCCTTGGCGGCCGCCGTGGTGTCGAAGGCAAGGTTGCCGGCCGGGCAGTTGGAGCCCCACCCCTTGGAGTCGTTGACCGTATCCAGTTTCTCCCGCTTGTCGGGCTGGTTGTTCCAGGTGGTCGACGAGCCGATCGTTGCGGTGCGGTAGAGGTTGACGGGCTTGGAGGTGCACGACCAGGACCAGGTGTTCTTGATCCGGAACGTGGACTTGATGACCTGCTTCTTGGTGCTCCACAGGTTCTTGGTGTTCATGCGGAAGTAGGAGCGGCCCAGACCGTTGGTCTCGTTCTCGTACCCGACGCGGGCGGTGGAGGTGGACTCACCCGAGCCGCCCCAGCCGCCACCGTTGTAGAAGGAGCCGTTGGGGTACTTCTTATAGGCAATGGTCCACGAGTAGCGAGAGCCCTCGACATAGGGATCGATGTAGACCGGGTAGGTGGC
>NZ_JBNNJZ010000486.1:0-6258 GCF_050270335.1 Streptomyces sp. NPDC059900 | reverse complement strand
GTGTACGACCAGGAGCGCTGGCGGATGCGGTGGCGGGTGGCGGGCCCCGCCAAGGACCTGATCCTCACGACGGCGTACACGCGGCGCTGACCCGCAGGTTCCAGCGGCCGCCGTGGCCGGTCAGGGTGACCGTCGACAGGGGGCGGACGTCGATGTTCCAGTACGTCGACGGGGGCGCCTTCAAGGCATAGACGAGGGCCGCGCGGACCACCGCGGGCTCGGCCACCGCGAGGATCCGTGAGCCGTCGGCGACCGGGCGCGTGTCCAGCCAGCCGCCGATCCGGGAGATGAACGCGAGGAGCGACTCGCCGCCGTGCGGCGCCGAGCGGGGATCCCGCAGCCAGGCGTCGACGGCGGCGGGTTCGCCCGCCGTCACTTCGCCGAGGGTCAGACCCCGCCAGCGGCCCATGTCGCAGTCCCGCAGGGCCGGTTGGGCGAGGGGTGCGAAGCCGAGGGCGTCGCCGGTCTCGCGGCTGCGCGGGGTCGGCGAGCAGTAGCGCAGCTCGGCCACCGCGAGCGGGAGCAGGGCGGGCGCGGCGAGCTGCACCTCGCGCCGGCCCGCCTGGTCGAGCGGCCGGTCGTCGTCGAAGCGCTCGGCGAGCAGCGAGCCGCTGCGCGCGGCGGCGATGAGCGTGACGCGGGGGTGCATGCGGTGATCGTGGGGCGCGGGGCAGCGCAGGTCAAGGCTTTGCAGGGAGTACGTACACGGCCCTGGCGCCCGGCATCCGGCCTACTGCCGGCCCAGTGCCATCCACTTCGACGGGTCGTCGAGGGGACGGAATCCGACCTTCTCGTACACCCCGTGCGCATCGGCCGTACCCAGCAGAATCCGCCGCAGACCGCTCGGCTCCAGGTGGTCCCTGACCGCGGCCACGAGCGCGCTCCCCAATCCCTTGCCGCGCACCGCACGGTCGACGTACACGTCACAGATCCAGGCGAAGGTGGCGTGGTCGGTCACCACGCGGGCGTACGCGACCTGCTCACCGGAAACCACCTCGTAGACACCGAAGTTGAGCGAACCGGCGATCGCCCGGTCCTGCTTCTCGCGGGTCCGCCCCATCGCCCAGTACGCGTCGGTGGAGAGCCAGTGATGGACGCGGGCGGCGTCGAGGCGAGCGGCGTCGACGGAGATTTCGTACCCGGCGGGAAGGGTGTGCGGTGCATCGGTCATGCCCGCAAGGCTGGCAGCCGCCCACAGGACCGTCGAGCGGATTTCACCCGGCGGACCCCCGCACCTCGTCGTATGCCGCCCGGAGCCTTCGTACCCCCTCGGCGATCTCCGCAGCCCCCGCGACCGAGGCGAAGCTCAGCCGCAGGTACGCCGCCGTGGGTTCGGCCGCGAAGTACGGGCGGCCGGGGGCCACCGCGACGCCCGCACGCAGGGCCGCGCCCACCAGGTCCGCCTCGTTCGTGCCGTCGGGCAGGCGCAGCCACAGGAGGTAGCCGCCCGCGGGGATGTGCGGCAGGGCCAGTTCGGGCAGCCGCAGGCGCAGGGCCGCCGCCATCGTGTCCCTGCGGTCCTTCAACTCGCCCGCCACCTGGCGCAGATGGCGGGGCCAGGCCGGGGAGCCGACCAGTTCGAGCGCCGCCTCCTGGAGCGGCCTGGGCACGAAGAAGTGGTCGACGACCTGGATCGCGCGCAGCCGCTCAAGGACCGGCCCGCGGGCCGCGAGCGCGCTCACCCTGAAGCTCGGCGACGTGGCCTTGGTCAGCGAGCAGACGTGCACGACGACTCCGTCGGGGTCGTCGGACTGCAACGGCCTCGGCAGCGGCCCCGCGTCCTCGTGGACCAGGCGGCGCACGAAGTCGTCCTCGACGACGAAGGCCCCGGCCTCACGGGCGATACGCAGCACCTCAGGGCGGCGGGCCGCGGACAGCACGGCCCCCGTGGGGTTCTGGAACAGCGGCTGGCAGACGAACACCCGCGCCCCCGTGGCCTTGAACGCCGCGGCGAGGAGCTGGGGACGTACGCCGTCCACGTCCACCGGCACCGGGACCGGCCGCAACCCCGCCGCGCGGGCGATCGCCAGCATGCCGGGGTAGGTCGGCGACTCGACCAGGACCGGCGTACCGGGCGGGGCGAGCGCCCGCAGCGCCGTGGTGAGCGCGCTCTGGCCGCCCGCGGTGATCAGCACCTCGGCGGCCGTGATCGCGCCGCCGATGCCCCGCGCGAACCACTCCCGCAGCTCGGCGAGCCCGTCCATCGGCGGCCTCCCCCATGCGCCGGGCCGCCGCCCCGCCCGCGCGAGGGCGGCGGCCATCGCCCGCTCGGGTTGCAGCGAGGGGTGCAGATAGCCGCCGTTGAACTCGATGACGCCGGGCGAGGGCGCGGCGAGGGTGGCGAGCACCCCCGAGGCGTCGACCGCGCGCGGCACCAGCTCCGTCGCCGTGTCCGCGCTCAGCGACACCTCCTGCCACGAGGTGTCCCCTGCCGGCGCGGCGGCGGTCTGCGGCTCGGCACGGAAGACGCCCGCGCCGGGCCGCGTGACGACCAGGCCCTCCGCGGCCAGCTGCCCCAGGGCCCGCGACACGGTCACCGGGCTCACCCGGAACCGGTCGACCAGCGCCCGGCTGGACGGCAGCTTTCCACCTGGGGAGTAGCGGTCAAGCTCCCCCCGCAGCCTGTTTGCCAGCTCAGCGACACTGCTACTCTCATGCATGACAGCACAGGATAGCGCTACTCTCCCCAGCCGGATAGCAGTCACCACGGCCGCAGCGGCAGGCCCGCAGCACGGCTCCCGCCGCACCGGCACCGTCATGGCCGCGCTCGGCGTCATCGCCTTCTCGCTCACCTTCCCCTCCACCGCCTGGGGCCTCGAAGGCATCGGCCCCTGGTCCTTCGTGGCCCTGCGCGGCGTCCTGAGCGCGGTCATCGCGGGCGGCGCCCTGCTCGCCCTGCGCGTCCCGCTCCCCGCGCGCCGCCACCGGGCCGGGCTCGCGGTCGTCGGCGCCGGAGTCGTCATCGGCTTCCCGCTGCTCACCACGCTCGCCCTGCAGACCTCCACCACCGCCCACGCGGCCGTCGTCGTCGGCCTGCTCCCGCTGACCACCGCCGTGTTCTCGGTCCTGCGCACCGGCGCGCGCCCCTCGCGGACCTTCTGGGTGGCGGCGCTGACCGGTGCGGCAGCGGTGATCGCGTTCACCGTCCAGCAGAGCGGCGGCGCCCTGTCGACCGCCGATCTCTACCTCTTCGCCGCACTGCTCGTCTGCGCCGCCGGCTACACCGAGGGCGGGCGCCTGGCCCGCGAGATGCCCGGCTGGCAGGTCATCGGCTGGGCGCTGATCCTGTGCCTGCCGCTCGCCGTGGCCGGAGCCGCCGTCGCCCTGCGGTACGAGCCCTTCCAGCTCACGGGCCACAGCACCGCGGGGCTGCTCTACGCCGCCATCGGCTCGCAGTTCCTCGGCCTGGTCGTCTGGTACCGCGGCATGGCGGCGATCGGCGTCCCCAAGGCCAGCCAGCTCCAGCTCGCCCAGCCGCTGCTCACCCTGGTCTGGTCGGTGTTCCTGCTCGGCGAGCACCTCCCGCTCGCCGCGCCGCTGACCGCCGCCGCCGTCCTCGTGTGCATCGCGGTCACCCAGCGGGCGCGCGGCTAGGCACCGACGGCCGGGCCCCAGCCGCCGCCACCGGTCGTACACTTGCCGCCACGGAAAGCAACCGCAGGGTGGGACGAGGAGGTCGCTCCAGATGCGTGCAACCGTAGGCGACGAGCTGGTGCTGCACGGCAGGATCGTCGGGCAGCACGACCGGATCGCGCAGATCGTGGAGGTGCTCGGCGCGGACGGCGGCCCGCCGTACCGCGTCCGCTTCGAGGACGGCCACGAGACGCTGATGTCACCGGGCCCCGACACCGTCGTACGTCATCAGGACCCGGCTTCGTAGCTCCCGGCAGGAGCTGCGCGGCTCCCGCCGGGAGACGGGGGGTTCGGCTCAGCGGGGCGGTCTGGCCGGCTTCTGATAGTGGTCGGCGACCACCCGCGCCATGGCGCCGATCTTGTCCACGCCCACTTCCTTCGCCGAGAAGTACACGTGCCCGCGCGCCTGCGGGAAGCCCTTGGCGTACGTGAGGTGGCGGGACAGTTCGGCCGGGTCCTGCCAGGCCGCGGGCTGCGCGGGATCGCCCGCCTTGTACAGGGCCTCCCCCACGTAGAGCCGCACGCCCGTGCCCTCCACGGTGTCGGCCCACCAGGGCAACAGCTTGCCGTAGTCCGCGACGGTGAAGCCGATGTTCCAGTAGAGCTGCGGACAGATGTAGTCCAGCCAGCCCTTCTTGACCCAGCCGCGGGTGTCGGCGTGCAGATTGTCGTAGGTCTGCACGCCCGCCTGCGTGTCGGAACCGAGCGGGTCGGTCGAGGCGTTGCGCCAGACCCCGAACGGGCTGATCCCGAACTGCACGTGCTTGCGGACCTTCTTGATCCGCCCCTGCATCTCGCGCACCAGGCGGTCGATGTTGTCGCGCCGCCAGGCGGCCCGGTCCGGGAAGCCCCCGCCGTACCGCGCGAAGGCGTCGTCGTCGTCGAAGACCTGCCCGGCGACCGGATACGGGTAGAAGTAGTCGTCCCAGTGCACGGCGTCGACGGCGTAGTGCCGCACGGCGTCGAGCATCGCGTCCTGGACAAAGCGCCGCACCTCGGGCAGGCCGGGGTTGTAGTAGAGCTTCCCGCCGTACGGCACGACCCAGTCGGGGTGCAGCCGCGCCGGGTGCGTCGGGACCAGGCGCGAGGGGTCCGTGTGGTTGGCGATACGGAAGGGGTTGAACCATGCATGCAGTTCGAGCCCCCTGCGGTGCGCCTCGGCCACGGCGGTGCCCAGCGGGTCCCAGCCGGGGTGCTTGCCCTGCACGCCGGTGAGGCACTCCGCCCACGGCTCATAGGGCGAGGGCCACAACGCGTCGGCGGTGGGGCGCACTTGGAAGATCACGGCGTTCAGCCGGCGCCGCACGGCCGTGTCGAGATGGCCGATCAGCTCGGCCCGCTGCTGGGCCGGCGTGAGGCCGGGCTTCGAGGGCCAGTCGCGGTTGGCGACGGTCGCCAGCCACATGCCCCGCAGTTCGCGGCGCGAAGGTGCCCGGCCGGGAACCGCTGCCGCGTCCCCCGTCGCTGTGAGCCCGGCCACCATCGCAGCCGCCGCAATCGTGAATCCTCGGCGTGACATACGCCTCATCCGCTCGCCCCCTGGGCCGCTACATCCGCCTGAATCGCAGTGTGTGAGAGACAGCATGCCCGACCCGGCCCCCTCAGCACGGGAGGTTCGGGAGTAACGTTCACCGCCGGGGCAGCCGCCGAAACCGTACGGAGGCTGCCCGCCCGTTGATCAGCGAAAGGCACGAGGTGACCGACTCTATGCCCGACATCGCACGCGTCGGAGTAGTGGGCTGCGGCCAGATGGGCGCCGGTATCGCGGAGGTCTGCGCCCGCTCCGGACTCGACGTGAAGGTCGCGGAGACGACCGGCGAAGCCCTGGAGATCGGCCGCACCCGGCTCTACAACTCCCTCTCCAAGGCCGCCGAGCGCGGCAAGATCTCGGAGGAGGAGCGCGACGAGACGCTGGGCCGCCTCAGCTTCACGACCGACCTCGGGGAGTTCTCCGACCGCGACCTCGTGATCGAGGCGGTCGTCGAGAACGAGGCGGTCAAGACCGAGATCTTCCAGGTGCTCGACCAGGTGGTGACCCGGCAGGACGCGATCCTGGCCTCCAACACCTCCTCGATCCCGCTGGTGAAGCTGGCCGTGGCGACGTCCCGTCCCGACGCGGTCATCGGCATCCACTTCTTCAACCCGGCCCCGGTCCAGCAGCTCGTGGAGCTGATCCCCGCGCTCACGACGTCCGAGGGGACGATCAGCCGCGCGCAGACCATGGTCGAGAAGGTGCTCGGCAAGCACGCGATCCGCGCCCAGGACCGCTCGGGCTTCGTGGTCAACGCGCTGCTCATCCCGTATCTGCTCTCCGCGATCCGGATGTTCGAGTCGGGCATCGCGAGCCGCGAGGACATCGACAACGGCATGGAGCTCGGCTGCGCCCACCCGATGGGCCCGCTCAAGCTCGCCGACCTGATCGGCCTGGACACCGTCGCCTCGGTGGCGGACAGCATGTACGCCGAGTACAAGGAGCCGCTGTACGCCGCTCCCCCGCTGCTCCAGCGGATGGTCGACGCGGGCCGGCTCGGCCGCAAGTCCGGCTCGGGCTTCTACCCGTACGCCTGATACCACTCACACCGGTACTCACCGTTCGCACCGCACGCGGGCCCGGCACCTGTCTCT
>NZ_JBNNJZ010000485.1:0-6259 GCF_050270335.1 Streptomyces sp. NPDC059900 | reverse complement strand
GGATTGAGGGAGGTCATCGGCTCCTGGAAGATCATCGCGATGTCCTTGCCGCGGACCTTCCCGAGCTCCTTCTCGCTCGCCCCTGCGATCTCGCTGCCGCCGAGCCTGATGGATCCGTCGATGCGGGCGGTGGGCGGCAACAGGCCCATCACGGCCATCGCCGTGACGGATTTGCCGCAGCCCGACTCGCCGACCACCGCGAGAACTTCGCCTGGGACGACGTCGTAGGAGAGGCGGTCGACGGCGTGCACGGTGCGGGTGTCGGAGCGAAAGGAGACCGACAGGTCGCGCACGCTCAGTACCGGCTGGGTCATCGGGTGGCTCCCCGGGGGTCCAGGACGTCCCGCAGGCCGTCGCCGAGCAGGTTGAAGGCCAAGGTGGCGGCGACGACGGCGAGTCCGGGGAAGACGGCCATCCACGGCGCGGGCGCCAGGAAGGACTGGGCGCCGGAGAGCATCACGCCGAGCGATGCCTGCGGCGGCTGCACGCCCAGGCCCAGAAAGCTCAGGAGCGCCTCCCCGATGATCGCGGCGGGGATGCCGACGGTGGCCTGGACGATCAGCGCGGAGGTGGCGTTGGGCAGGATGTGCCGCACGAGCACGGTGGCATCCCCGCCTCCGTTGGCGACGGCGGCGGCCACGTAGTCGACGTGGCGCAGCCGCAGCGTCTCCGCGCGGGTGATGCGGATGACGGCCGGGATCTGCGAGATGCCGATCGCGATGGTCGCGTTGCCCAGCGAGGGGCCGAGCACCGCGGCGAGCCCGACGGCAAGGACCAGGAAGGGGAAGGCGAGCATGGTGTCGGTGAGCCGCGAGACCACGCTGTCGGCGAGCTTGCCGTAGTAGCCCGCAAGGAGCCCCAGGGGGACGCCGACGGCGAAGGCGAGGGCCACCGCCACCACGCCGACCTGCATGGAGGCGCGGGCCCCGTACACGACGCGCGAGAGCTGGTCGCGGCCGAGGTCGTCGGTGCCCAGCCAGTGCGACCAGCCGGGCGCGGCCAGGGCGTCGGCGAAGTCGGGGCGCGCGGGATCGTAGGGCGCGACCAGCGGAGCGAAGAGCGCGGCGAGGACGAACAGGGCGGCGATGATGCCGCCGGTCATGGCGAGGCGGTTCTTGCGCAGGGCGCGCAGTCTGCCGCTGCCCGCGCCCGCGGAGCGTATCCGCCCCAGGGTGGTGAGTACCGCTGTGGTCACCGGGCACCTCCGAGCCGGATGCGCGGGTCGATGACCGAATACGCCACGTCGACCAGCAGGTTGATGAGGATGTAGGCGGCGGAGGTGCACAGCACCACGCCTTGCAGGGTCGCGTAGTCGCGGGTGAAGACGGCGTCGATGGTCAGCTTGCCGAAGCCGGGCAGGACGAAGATCTGCTCGGTGACCACGGCCCCGGAGATGAGGTGGCCGAGCTGGAGTCCGAGCACGGTCACGACGGTGACCAGGGAGTTGCGCAGCGCGTGCCCGCCGATGACCTCGCGCCGGGACAGGCCCTTGGCGCGCGCGGTGCGCACGTAGTCGGCGGAGAGCGAGTCGAGCATCGCCGCCCGGGTCTGGCGCATCACGACGGCGGCGAGCCCCGAGCCCAGGACGATCGCGGGCAGCACCATGCGGCGCAGGTTGTCCAGCGGGTCGGTGGCGAAGGGCACGTATCCGGAGGCCGAGAAGACCGGCAGGGCGATGGCGAAGCCCAGGACCAGGACCATGCCCAGCCAGAAGGTGGGCACCGAGAGCCCGAGCAGGGCCAGGGCGTTGGCCAGCCACTCCTCGGGCCTGCCGCGCCGTACGGCGGCCACGATGCCCGCGCCGATGCCGACGACGACCGCCAGGAGCAGGGAGAGGGCGGCCAGTTCGAGGGTGACGGGCAGGGCCGCGGTGATCGCGTCGGCGACGGGCAGGCCGGTGCGCGAGGAGGTGCCCAGGTCGCCGGTGATCGCGTGGCCGATGAACCGGCCGTACTGGACGGCGATGTTGTCGTCCAGCCCGTAGTCGGCGCGGATCGCGGCCAGCGCCGCGGGGCTGCGCTCCTCACCGGCGAGCGCGAGCGCCGGATCGCCGGGCAGGGCGCGGATCCCGGCGAAGACGACCATGCTGACCAGGACGAGCGTGATGAGGGACTGGCGGATACGGGTGAGGATGTAGGAGGTCATGGGGCTCAGGCGCACCGCAGCGGGCCGTGTGCTCTTCAGGCTCAGGCTCATCGGGTGTACCCCGCAGTCGTGACGCGGACCAGGCCGTCGCCGAAGACGCGGACGCCCGCGACGTTCTTGCCGGCGACGACGTAGTTCTTCTGCCGGTAGAGGTAGATGAGGCCGCGCCGCTCGTTGGCGCGCCGGGTCAACTCCGTGTAGATCTTGCCGCGTTCCTGGGGGTCGGCCTCGGCGCGGCCCCGTTCGACGAGCCGGTCGATGGCCCGGTCCGAGAGGCCGTAGGCGTTCATCGCGCCGCGCGTCTGGAGGAAGCTGGCGATGTTGCCGTCCGGGTCGAGCCGTCCCGACCAGCCGCTGGTGAAGGCGTCGTAGTGCCCGGAGTCGGTCTCTTCGAGCATCGTGGCGTACTCGGTGGGGCGCAGCGTGACCGCGAACCCGGCCTCCTTGGTCATGGCCTGCACGACCTGCCCGAGGCGGCTGGATTCGGGCGTCGTGGACACCTTCAGTTCGATGCGCACGGGGGTTTTCACGCCCACTTCCTTCAGCAGCCTCTTGGCCTTGGCGACATCTCGCTTGGGGCAGGCCGTCGCCTTGACGCCGGGGGCGATGGCGGATTCGGGCGAGAGGGGGCCGCAGGCGGGCTCGTACATGCCCTGGAAGACGACCTTGTTGATGAGGTCGCGGTCGATGGCGAGTTCGAAGGCCTCGCGGACCTTGGGTTCGCGCGCCAGGGGTGTGTCGATGCGCCCCGGCTTCTCCCCCAGGCCCTTGACGTTGCCGACGTTGAAGCCGATGCCCTGGTAGCCGAGCGAGGGCGAGTTGAAGAGCTGGAGCTTGGGCTCGGTCAGTGCGCTGCGCACGTCGACGGGCGTCATCTGGTCGCCGACCTGGATGTCGCCGGAGCGCAGGTTGGCCAGGCGGACGTTGCCGTCGGGGATCGGCTTGTAGATCACCCTGTCGAGGCGGACCTTGTCGGCAGCGTAGTAGTTGGGGTCCTTGGCGAGCACGATGCGGTCGCCGCCGACGCGTTCGACGTACTTGAACGGGCCTACGCAGGAGGGGTGGTTGGTGAAGTTCTTGCCGTAATTCTTGAGGGCGGTCGGCGACATCACCATGCCGGAGCGGTCGGCGAGGACGGCCGTGAGGGGGACGTAGGCCTGCTTGAGGGTGAGCTTGACCGAGTACGGTCCGGTCGCCTCCGCCTTGGCGAGCGGGGCGAGTTCGGTGGCGCGCGCCGAGCCCGGAAGGTCGCGGTGGCGCAGCAGCGAGGTGACGGCGGCGTCGGCGTCCAGCTTCGTCCCGTCGCTGAATTCCAGGCCCTTGCGCAGGTCGAAGGTGACGGTGCGGCCGTCCTCGGACGTCTTGGGCAGGGCGGCGGCGAGCTGGGGGATCACGGTCCCGTGCTCGTCGATGTCGTAGAGCTTTTCGCACATCCCGGCGAAGACGGTGCGGCCCACCAGGGTCTGCGCGAGGGTCGGATCGAGCTTGTCCGGGTCGGCTTGGAGGGCGACGGTGAGGGTGCCGCCGTCGCGCACGGGGCGGTCGTCGGTCATGCGCTCACCGCCGACCTCGGTGGCCGAGGACTGCAGGGAGCCGCAGCCCGCCGTCAGGGACATCACCAGGGCAACTGCCGCCGGGGCGACCGTTTTTCGGCGCACGGGTAGGTACCTCCGCCAGGGTGGTTCCGGGCTGATCGTGGACGATCAAGGAATACGGCAGAACGTATTTCGCATACAGTCCGCACACAAGAGGCCCGTCCGGATGCCGGACCGGATTTGATGAAGATTGAATAACCAGCCGCGACAAATGGTTGGCTGCTACACGCAGCGGACTTTCCGTCCATCGCGGGACGACGTGCCCCGTGCCCCTCGCGAGGTGCCCCTCCCCCCGCGCGCCCGCGCTCGGCGGGCCGATGTCAGTGCGCCGCGCTACTGTCCGCGCAACTGACCGAATACCCCGTTCCGGGAGGTTTCCATGGTTTCGCGGCTCAACCCGTATCTCAGCTTCGGCGGCGACGCCCGGCAGGCGCTGGAGTTCTACAAGGAGGTCTTCGGCGGCGACCTGGCGCTGCACACCTTCGGCGAAGCAGGCCAGCAGGGCACCCCGATCGCCGACAACATCATGCACGGCATGCTGGAGGCGCCCAACGGCTTCACCCTGATGGGCGCCGACACCCCGCCGGGCATGGACCACACGCCGGGCAACAACTTCTCGGTGAGCCTGAGCGGAGACGACGAGGCCGAACTGCGCGGCTACTGGGACAAGCTCTCCGCCGGCGGCTCGGTGGCCGTGCCGCTGGAGAAGCAGATGTGGGGCGACGTGTTCGGCATGTGCACGGACCGCTTCGGCATCCCCTGGATGGTCAACATCAGCGGGCCGCAGGACTGACCGGCGCACCCCGGCCCCGGTCGCGGCCCCGGTCGCGGGCTCCGAGCGGCCCATCTACGGTGTTACGGGGATGTCCTGCGTGACAGGGGGGCCTCTGGAGGCACCATGGACCGCTCGCCCGCGCCGGAGCCCTTCGAGGCGGTGCACACCGCAGGAGCCGCGCCCGCACCGGCCCCGCACGAGACGGGCGGCGCACACGAGCACCGCTGGCTGATCCTCGGCGTCGTCGGCATCGCCCAGCTCATGGTGGTCCTGGACGCCACGATCGTGAACATCGCGCTGCCCTCGGCCCAGCGGGACCTCGGCTTCAGCGACGGCAACCGCCAGTGGATCGTCACCGCCTACGCCCTGGCCTTCGGCAGCCTGCTGCTGCTGGGCGGGCGGATCGCCGACCTGGTGGGCCGCAAGCTGGTCTTCCTGGCCGGGCTGGGCGGCTTCGCGCTCGCCTCCGCCCTGGGCGGCGCGGCCACCAGCTTCACCATGCTGGTGGTGGCCCGCGCGCTGCAGGGCCTCTTCGGCGCCCTGCTGGCGCCCGCCGCGCTCTCCCTGCTCACCACGACGTTCACCGACCCCAAGGAGCGGGCGAAGGCGTTCGGCATCTACGGCGCCATCGCGGGCGCGGGCGGCGCGGTGGGCCTGCTGCTGGGCGGCGTCCTGACCGAGTACCTGGACTGGCGCTGGTGCCTGTACGTCAACCTGATCTTCGCGGTGTTCGCCATGCTCGGCGGCGCCCGGCTGCTGCGCGGCGGCCGGCCCGCGGACCGGCCCCGCCTTGACGTGCCCGGCACAGTCCTGGTCTCCGCGGGCCTGTTCTGCATCGTCTACGGCTTCTCCAACGCCGAGTCGCACGCCTGGGGCGACGTGCAGACCTGGGGCTTCTTGGCGGCGGGCGGCGTCCTGGTGGCCGCGTTCGCCTGGTGGCAGACGCGGGCGGCGCATCCGCTGCTCCCGCTGCGGGTGGTGCTCGACCGGGACCGCGCGGCCTCCTTCCTGGCGATGTTCATCTCCGGCGCCGGGATGTTCGGTGTCTTCCTGTTCCTGACGTACTACCTCCAGCAGATCCTGGGCTACACACCCGTCAAGACCGGCCTGGCGTTCTTGCCGATGGTCGCCGTGATGGTGGTCATCTCGGTCCTGACGACCAACTCGCTGGTGCCGCGGTTCGGCGCGAAGCCCATCGTGCCGCTGGGCATGGGCCTGGCGGCGGCCTCGATGGCCTGGCTGACCGCCCTGGACGTGCACAGCGGCTACGCGGCCCACGTCCTGCCGCCGCTGCTCGTCGCGGGACTGGGCCTGGGTCTGGTCTTCGCCCCGGCGATGAGCATGGCCACCGCGGGCGTGGCCGCGCACGACGCGGGGGTGGCCTCGGCGATGGTCAACACCAGCCAGCAGGTGGGCGGTTCGATCGGCACGGCCCTGCTCAACTCCCTGGCCACCAGCGCCGCGGCCAACTATCTCGTGGGCAGGCAGCCGACGCCCGAGGTGCAGGCGCAGTCGGCGATGGAGAGCTACTCGACCGCGTACTGGTGGTCGGCGGTCTTCTTCGCCGTCGGACTGCTGGTTACGGTCGTGCTGTACCGCCGGGGAGCTCCGGTCCACTCGGCCGCGGGTGGCGGCCCGGTCCACATGTAGGGGCGGTGGGGCGATGGCATCCGCAGCGCAGGAGCCGGCGACGGAGGACTCCGGGGGCGAGGGTCCCGGCAGCGGGGGGTCCGGGGGTTCGGGG
>NZ_JBNNJZ010000484.1:0-6287 GCF_050270335.1 Streptomyces sp. NPDC059900 | reverse complement strand
CCTTTGGTCGATCGATGTAACGCGCGTAGATTCTGACCCCGACCACCCCACCGGCAACAGACCCCGCAGGTTTCGATCCGATGACTGTCCGGTGCCGCGGCCCGACGACTGTCCGGTGCCGCCCGCCAGTGCGAGAGTGGCCGCATGGACGAGACGACCCCCACACCCGCCCCCTACGGCACCCCCGGCGCCCCGCGCCTGGCCGTCAAGGGCGAGGCGCACCTCGAAGTCGACCCCGAGATCGCCCGCATCGGCATCACCGTCAGCGCACGCGGCACCGACCGGCGCGACGCCCTCAACGACCTCACGCGCCGCAACGCCACCGTCATCGACCTCGTGAAAACCTACGGCGAGTCCGTCGAGAAGCTGGAGACCGGCGCGTTTTCCATCAGCCCCGAACTGACCAAGCACGGCCGCGGCGAACGCATCCGCGCCTACCACGGCCGGGTCCACGTCACCGCCGAACTCACCGACTTCACCGCGCTCGGCGAACTCACCACACGCCTCGCGGACCTCGAACTCACCCGCGTCGACGGCCCCTACTGGGCCCTGCGGCCCGACTCGCCCACCCACCGCGAAGCCCGGCAGCAGGCGGTCAGGGAAGCGGTCCAGCGCGGCCGGGAGTACGCCCAGGCGCTGGGGACGAGCCTGGCCGCCCTCGTCGAACTCGCCGACATCGGCGCCGAGAACTCCCAGCCGTTCGGCTACGGCGGCCCCGCGCCCGCCATGCGGGCCGTCGCGTACGGCGGCGCGGCCGACATGGGCGAAGCGGCCCCCCTCGACCTCGAACCGCAGCGGCAGCACGTGTACGCACAGGTCAACGCGCGCTTCACGATGAATCCGCCGCAGCTCTAGCACCTCCGGTCACGCAGAGGGGATTCATGTCGCGGGGCGCCCGGTAAATCGCTCATCAGAGCAGCGCCCCGCACAATTCAACACTTGTCAATAACCCTTCACGCAAAGGTTGTTGAGTAGTCATGCCCAGCCAATTCCCTACCGGTCGGTAAGCCCTAGGGTCGAAACATGCGCCGAGCAAAAATCGTCTGCACACTGGGCCCCGCCACCGACTCGTACGACCAGATCAAGGCACTGGTCGAAGCCGGAATGGACGTGGCCCGCTTCAACCTCAGCCACGGCACGTACGCCGAGCACGAGGAGCGCTACCAGCGCGTACGAAAGGCATCCGACGAGACCGGCCGCAGCGTCGGCGTCCTCGCCGACCTTCAAGGCCCGAAGATCCGCCTGGGCCGCTTCAGCGAAGGACCCGTACTCCTTGAACGGGGCGACGAGTTCACCATCACCGTCGAGGAGGGCGTCGAGGGCGACCGGCAGACCTGCGGCACGACCTACGGCGGCCTCGCCGAAGACGTCACCCCCGGTGAGCGCATCCTCGTCGACGACGGCAAAGTGACACTGGAGGTCACCGCGGTCGACGGGCCCCGTGTCACCACCACCGTGGTCGAAGGCGGCATGGTCTCCGACCACAAGGGACTCAACCTCCCCGGCGTCGCCGTCTCCGTCCCCGCACTCTCCGACAAGGACGAAGCAGACCTGCGCTGGGCCCTGCGTTCAGGATTCGACGTCATCGCCCTCTCCTTCGTCCGCAGCGGCCGGGACATCGAAGACGTCCACCGCATCATGGACGAAGAAGGCCGCCGCCTCCCCGTCATCGCCAAGGTGGAGAAGCCGCAGGCCGTCGACAACATCGACGACATCGTCGCCGCCTTCGACGCCCTCATGGTCGCCCGCGGAGACCTCGGCGTCGAAATGCCCCTCGAACAGGTGCCGATCGTCCAGAAACGCGCCATCAAGCTCGCCAAGCGGAACGCGAAGCCGGTCATCGTCGCCACCCAGATGCTCGACTCGATGATCGACAACTCCCGCCCCACCCGCGCCGAAGCCTCCGACGTCGCCAACGCCGTCATCGACGGCACCGACGCCGTGATGCTCTCCGGCGAGACCAGCGTCGGCAAATACCCCATCGAGACCGTCCGCACGATGAGCCGCATCGTCGAAGCCGCCGAGGAAGACATCCTCGCCAAGGGACTCCCGCCGCTGACCGAACGCAGCAAACCCCGCACCCAGGGCGGCGCCGTCGCCCGCGCCGCCGCCGAAATGGGCGACTTCCTCGGCGCCAAGTTCCTCGTCGCCTTCACCCAGTCCGGCGACACCGTCCGCCGCCTCTCGCGCTACCGCTCACCGATCCCGCTCCTCGCCTTCACCCCCGACCGCGCGACACGCTCCCAGCTCAACCTCACCTGGGGCGTGGAAACCTTCCTCGGCCCGCACGTCGACTCCACCGACGCCATGGTCAACCAAGTCGACGAACTCCTCCTGCGCTACGGACGCTGCGAGCGCGGCGACACCGTGGTCATCACCGCGGGCTCCCCGCCCGGAGTCGCGGGCTCCACCAACCTCGTACGCATCCACCACATCGGCGAGGACGACAGCCCCAAGTAGACCGGGCCTACGACCAGTTGAGGGGACGATCCCGCGCGGGACCGTCCCCTCAACCATGCCCGCACACCTAGGGCGTCACGATGGCGAACCCCGGATCCGGCTTCTCCACCACGCCCAGCAGCTTCGCCAGCAGCGACGCATCGCCCTCCACCTCGATGTCCCCGAGCCCCTTCCCGCCGAGCATCGCGAGCAGCTGCGCCTTGGTCATCGTGAGCGTGACGCCGGCGTCCGGATCCTTCTCCGTGTCGCTGCGGTACGTCAGGACGCCGTGCCGCAAGGTCAGATGCCACACCTTCCCCAGCGCCGGAAGACTCCAGTCCATCCGCAGCTTCAGATCCCACGCCTTCGGACCGTTCACACGGATCGCCACCGAATCGACGAGCTGATCCACCGAAAGCGCCGACAACATGTCCGCGCTCGCCACGGAGGCGGGCGATCCGGGCACGCCCTCGCGCAACTCACGGGCACCCGTCAGATAGAAGTTCCGCCACACGGCGTTCTCAGAG
This sequence comes from Streptomyces sp. NPDC059900, assembly GCF_050270335.1. Taxonomy (NCBI): domain Bacteria; kingdom Bacillati; phylum Actinomycetota; class Actinomycetes; order Kitasatosporales; family Streptomycetaceae; genus Streptomyces; species Streptomyces sp. NPDC059900. The sequence continues at coordinate 3,321 of NZ_JBNNJZ010000484.1, read as the reverse complement.
GCCTGACCCAACTTGGTGTAGAGGGAGGCCAGTTCAGACTTGGCAGCCCTGTGCCCGGGATCCGCGAACACCACATGATTGAGCAACGTCACCGCGAACCGCAGATCCCCGCCCCGCGCGAACGCCCTCGCCTTCGCGACCGTCGCCGTACGACCGCCCATGGCCTTCACATACCGCTTGGCCTCCTCGACCGGCGGATGCTCCCACAAGTGCGCCGGGTTGCCGTCGAACCACCCCATGTACCGCTGATAAATGCCCTTCACGTTGTGACTCAGCGACCCGTAATACCCCCGGTTCGCCCACACACCGGCCAGCGCGGGCGGCAACTCGATCTCCTCCGCGATCTCACGCCCGGTCATCCCCGCATTGATCATCCGCAGCGTCTGGTCATGCATGTACGCGTACAGATCCCGCTGCTGCTCGAGCAACTCCACGATCGTGTCCCCGCCCCACGTCGGCCAGTGATGCGAAGCGAAAGCGACATCCGCCCGCCCCTCGAACAGCACCACCGACTCACCCAGATAGCGCGCCCACTGCCGGGCGTCCCGCACCTGCGCCCCGCGCAACGTGATGATGTTGTGCATCGTGTGCGTCGCGTTCTCCGCCATGCACAGGGCACGCAGCCCGGGAAGCAGAAAGTTCATCTCCGCCGCCGCCTCGGTCCCCGGCGTCATCTGAAACTCGAACCGCACGCCGTCGACCGTCTCGACCTGCCCGGTCTCGGTGACGTCCTTGGTCGGCGGAATCAACCCGATGGACCCCACCGAAATGGTCTGCCCGAGCCCACAACCGATCTGCCCCGCAGCCGACTTGGGAAGCTGCGCGCCGTACATGTATCCGGAACGCCGCTGCATGGCAGTCCCCGCATAGACATTCTCCGAGACGGCATGCTCCATGAACCCCTCCGGCGCGAGGATCGGCACGCCGTCCTCCGCCCCGTCCGGCAGCACACCCCGGCAGCCGCCGAAATGGTCGACGTGCGGATGCGTGTAGATGAGCCCGGTGACCTTCCTGTCGCCCCGGTGCGCGCGGTACAGCTTCAGCGCGGCGGCAGCGGTCTCCGCGGAGATCAGCGGGTCGATGACGACGACGCCGGTGCCGCCCTCGACGAGCGTCATGTTCGACAGATCGAGCCCGCGCACCTGATAGACCCGCTCGGTGACCTTGTAGAGCCCCTGCTTCGACACGAGCCGCGACTGCCGCCACAGGCTCTTGTGCGCGGTCTTCGGGGCATCACCCTTGAGGAAGTCGTACGCGTCGTTGTCCCATACGACGCGGCCCTCGGCGTTCTTCACCACCCCGGGGGTGAGGGCGGCGATAAACCCCCTGTCGGCATCGGCGAAGTCGTCCCCGCCCCAGGTCGTGCCCTCGCGGTCGGTCGCGGAGGCGGTCTGCGGATTCATGGCCACGGCTGCTGCGGCAGCACCCGCGGCGGCGGCGACGAAGCCGCGCCGGTTCAGGGGAGTCATGCCGCCGAAGATCGCAGCGGGGCGCGGGGCGGGGCAAGGGTTCACGGCGTATTTGGGGCAGCTCCCAGCGGGGGCGGGGGAGGGGAGTGACGTGTCCTATTGCGCGGGGTGGGGCGGGTCAGTATTTGGGGCCTACGTGGGTGTCCATGAGGGCCACTGAGGCTTTGCGGGCCACGGAGATGTTCCGGTGGTTCGCGGCCTTCCAGTCGACGCCGACCCTGGTCAGGGTGTCGGTGAAGAGCCGGATGATGTCGCCGGACAGGTTGGTGAAGAAGTACCGGGGATACTCGTAGCGCTTCCGCTCGCCGGCGATGGTGCGGGTCGTCCAGTTGGTGACGCGGCAGCCGTCGGAGTGGATGAGGCCGCGGATGAACTCCCAGGGGTGGGCGTCGACGATCTCCTGCTGCCAAGGCTCCAGGACGATGCGCCGCTCGTGCTTCTTGCCGGGGCCGTGCTGGGGGAAGAGGCAGGGCCAGTGCTTGCTGGAGCATGTGACAGCGACGCAGCCTTGCTTCTTGACGCGGCAGACACGGTTGCCCGGGCGCGCGCTGCGGATTGCGGCCTCACACGCCTCGATCAAGCCGGGCCAGCTGTCGGCGCACACGATGCGCAGGGAGTAGACGCCTCGTCGGCCCGGGCTGATGCAGCCGTCACCGAGGTAGAGGCCGAGCAAGTAGGAGTACGCGGCGGGGTCTTCAGGCAGGGAGGGAGCGTCACGGCAGCGCGGGCACGGGACCGCACGGTCGAGCGGCTCGACACGGGTCTGCCAGGAGCGGATCGCGGCGCGCGATATGCCGGTGTCCTTGCTGACCGCGTTCAGGCTGTGGCCTTGAGAGACCAGCGCCAGTGCCCGCCTGCGTGTGCCCGTGTCGTACATGTGAATGAGCTTGACGGCGCGCGGTCGGCCGGGCCGGAGTATGCGGATGCGTTCACACGTTCACGTGAAGTTGATCTAATCTCACGTGGCCTTGGAATCGAAGGAAAAGTGCCCCGAGTCGGACTCGAACCGACACTGTATGGGTTTTGAATCCATTGCCTGCTGCCAATTGGGCTACCGGGGCTCGCAGAATCCAAGGTTTCCCTGGACCCTCTGCGCATCCACCATACCGTAGCTAGGTAGGCTCGTGGGAAGCAGTATCTGCCCGCAACAAGGAGCCCCCGTGACTTCCCCCGAGTCGCCCCAGCCCGCAGCCGATGACGACGACAAGTCGCACGTGCCTCCGCTGACGACCCGCGTCGTCATCGCCGAGGACGAGGCTCTTATCCGGCTCGACCTCAAGGAGATGCTCGAGGAGGAGGGTTACACCGTCGTCGGCGAGGCCGGCGACGGCGAGAAAGCCGTGGAGCTGGCCCGCGAGCACAAGCCGGACCTGGTCATCCTGGACGTGAAGATGCCCGTCATGGACGGCATCTCGGCGGCCGAGAAGATCGCCGAGGAGTCCATCGCCCCGGTGCTCATGCTGACCGCGTTCTCGCAGCGTGACCTGGTCGAGCGGGCCAGGGACGCCGGCGCGATGGCGTACCTGGTGAAGCCCTTCAGCAAGACCGACGTCGTCCCGGCGATCGAGATGGCCGTCTCGCGCTTCACGGAGCTGAAGACGCTGGAGAAGGAGGTCGCCGACCTCACCCTGCGTCTGGAGACCCGGAAGCTGGTGGACCGCGCGAAGTCGATCCTTCAGACGGAGTACGGCCTGACCGAGCCCGCCGCGTTCCGGTGGATCCAGAAGACGTCGATGGACCGGCGTCTTTCGATGCAGCAGGTCGCGGAGGCGGTCATCGAGGACGCCGACGAGAAGAAGGCGGCGAAGGGGCAGTAGCTCCGGCGCGCGCAAGCACGAAGCACGTACAGGAG